>NZ_JBCPGE010000039.1:0-43028 GCF_040914025.1 Ruminococcus sp. RTP21484sp1_RTP21281st1_A8_RTP21281_210402 | reverse complement strand
TGATCCAGCTCACCAAACGTGAGATGAACACCGCCCAGACGCGCCAGACCTCCCTTTATCTGCACACTATCAATGACTTTGAGAGAATTGGCGATCACGCTTCCTACATCGCACATATGTCCAATGAAATGCATGATAACCACACTAATTTCTCTCAGACAGCATGGGATGAGCTGAATGTAGTTATGGATGCAGTCCGTGAGGAAATCAATGTGACCTGCAATGCATTTATGAACGATGACAGAGAAGCCGCACAGCGTGTTGCACCACTTGGCGTGGTAATCACCAGACTTTGTGATGAACTGAAGATGCGCCATGCAGAGCGCCTCAGCCAGGGCAAATGCGGACTGGAAGAGGGAACTGTGTTCAGCGATATTCTGAACAGCTTTGGACGTATTGCTTCCCACTGTGCAAGTGCTATGACAGCACTTATGAAAAGTGGGGAAGAGACAACCGATATCCACATTCACAACTCCAGAATTTATCCTACAGACAGTCTGGAATATTACACTTATTTTAAGGAATACAGACAGAAGTATGATATTGGCACAGAAGTGGAGCATAAGCTGAGTATGGAGCCGGAAGAGGTTGAATAAATAATTTTTAAGATAAAAACACCGTCAGATGAAAATTCGCAGATAAAATGCGAAAGTCACCTGGCGGTGTTTTTTATGCAGCAGGGTTCTTTATGGAAAAATTAATACCCTGGATTAATTAAAAAACAATATGAAAAAAGAACAAAATGCTCTAAAAATAATTCCAGACTCTCTCCACTCAGCCGAAACAAAGAATTAGGCATCCGTGCAAAAAAATAAAAATGTAAGTATTTTTATTCTTTTTCAAAAAAACGTGTTTATCAGAGCTGAGACACGTATAGTTTATGTATGGTTTATACTGTGGGAGTCTGAAGCACCAGTTATTTCGATGGAGTGTGAGCAGGATGTGATGCGGCTGCCTCTTTTTGGGCTGTTTTCGCATCCTCAGTGATATCAGGGTTATTGGGTACGTATTCTACTATATCATCCAGATCACAGTTAAGAACAGTGCATATTCGGTCTAATGAAAAGATTTCTACATTTTCATTGTCGCGAAGTCTGCGCAATAACCTTTTTTCGATTCCACACTCATTAATGAGATAGTACTGTGAAATATGGCGTTTTTTCAATGTCTCCCAGAATCTGTCGTATTTTATCATCACTCAAATTCCTGTCCATTTTGTTCTTGCCATATCTCTATTATGGGTTTAAAATGAAAAACATAACAGGGTGATTATAGCCACCCTATCTGGGAGGACTAAGATATGCGAAAAGGATTAAAAATAGCAGGTTCCACTGTATTTGCAGCTGCATTGTCTGCGTGTCTGTTTTACTGTATGGTAGCAGGGGCGAAATCTGGCGCTGTGGTATATGTGGTTATGGCTGCACTGTTGTCTGTTATTATTTCGGTAACTCTGTGTGCAGGGTTTCATTATATCCGCCATCTTCAGAAGCTTTTGAAGGAGCTCAGTGAGAAGTAGTTTTTATGTAAGAAGTAGTAAACAGTGGAAGTACGATTTAGATCGTGTTGTTGTATAAGGGAAACAATAACTCAGAAAGAACTGGCGACAATAGGTATCAGGAATAATAGAACAGCTGTGATAGATAGAAAATCTGTCAGAGCTGTTCTTTTTGTAGCTATAATAAAAAAGAACATAATAAAAAAGGCGCTGGCATTTAAGCCAGCACCCTTTAAAGCAACAGAGCTGTATAAGCGGATTATTTCTCCACCAGAAGTGATTTACCAGTCATCTCAGCTGGCTGCTCCATGCCCATAAGCTGAATCAGAGTCGGGATGATGTCTGCCAGGCAGCCGTTCTCACGAAGCGTATATTTCGGGTCTGCATTAACCAGAATGAACGGTACCGGATTGGTGGTATGAGCAGTATATGGCTCGCCTGTCTCATAGTCTACAAGCTGCTCTGCGTTACCGTGGTCAGCGCAGATGAACATCTGTCCGTCAACCTCCTTCAGAGCCTCTACAGCCTTTCCTACACACTCATCGACAGCTTCAACAGCTTTGATTGCAGCAGCCTCAACACCTGTATGACCAACCATATCCGGGTTGGCGAAGTTGATGATGATCACATCATATTTCTCAGATTTGATTGCTGCAACAAGCTTCTCGCAAACTTCCGGAGCGCTCATCTCTGGCTGCAGGTCGTAAGTCGGAACCTTCGGGGACTTCACAAGGATTCTGTCCTCGCCCTTGTTTGGCTCCTCAACGCCACCGTTGAAGAAGAAGGTTACGTGAGCATATTTCTCTGTCTCAGCGATACGTGCCTGAGTCATGTTGTGAGCTGCAAGGTACTCGCCGAATGTGTTGTGAAGCTGAACCTTGTGGAATGCAACCAGCTTATTTCCAATGGTGTCATCGTAATCTGTGAAGCATACATATGTGAGGTCAAGGCGTTTCTCTCTTGCGAAACCTGTAAATTCGTCATCGCAGAATGCTCTTGTGATCTCACGTGCACGGTCAGGACGGAAGTTGAAAAATACAACAGAATCTTTATCAGAAACAACGGCAACTGGTTTGCCATCTTTCTCAATGACTGTTGGAAGAACGAATTCGTCTGTCTTGCCGTCGTCATAGGATGCCTGTACAGCCTCAGCTGCGTCGGTTCCCTTAACACCCTCGCCCTTGGTAAGTGCGTTGTAAGCAAGCTCAACACGATCCCAGCGGTTGTCACGGTCCATTGCGTAATAACGTCCGGAAACAACACCAATCTCACCTACGCCAAGCTCATCCATCTTCGCCTGGAGCTGCTGGATATATCCTTTTCCGGAAGCCGGAGGGGTGTCACGGCCGTCCAGGAAGCAGTGTACATAAACTTTATTAAGTCCCTCTTTCTTAGCCATTTCAAGAAGACCAAAAAGGTGAGTAATGTGGCTGTGAACACCACCATCAGAAAGAAGACCCATGAAGTGGATCGCGGAATCATTTTCTTTGGCATTCTTCATAGCTGCAAGAAGTGCTTCATTTTTGAAGAAATCTCCGTCCTGAATCTCTTTGGTGATTCTGGTAAGCTCCTGGTATACGATACGGCCTGCACCCATATTCATATGACCAACCTCGGAGTTACCCATCTGACCGTCCGGAAGACCTACAGCCAGTCCGCTTGCATTACCTTTTACAAAAGGATATTCAGCCATCAGCTTGTCCATGACAGGTGTGTTCGCTTCGTATACAGCGTTTGCGTCATGTCTTTCATTCAGGCCATATCCGTCAAGAATCATTAAAACCGTTGGTTTTTTGCTCATAATGTGCTCCTTTATATGATAAAATTTCCCTTTTGTTGTTCCTTATATATAGTATCAAAAATCTGGGATTTTTCAATCACAATTTTTTTTATTTCTGGAAACTATTTTTAGCAGTATTTACTATGGGAGTTCTGATGAGAAAGAATTCTGCCTTGGCAGGCTTTTTATATAACAGCTTATTACATAAAAAAGGCACGAACGAATCGTGCCTTTGACTGTATGCTTAAGATAAACATATGTACAATATAATTTTGATTTTTCTAATTACTTCCTATAAACTCGGATAGTCTTTGAAATACGCTTTACCGAAGACTTATTGGAAAGCTCCTGTACCGCTGTCTTGAAGTCACCCTCACGAACCTTGGAAGTGATCACAACAACCTCTGCAAGATGGTCGTCCTGGTTCTGGCTGTCCTTCTGGATGATCTGGGCAATGCTTACGTGATATTTGGCGAAAACCTCTGTCATTTCAGCAAGTACACCGCAGCGGTCTTCTACATGAAGGCGAAGGAAGTAACGGTTGTAGGTATCTTCCATTTTTTTCACAGGAAGCTGTTTATAGCAGGTACATCCGATACGGCCGCAGCAGCCTGCTTCCATATTGCGCACAATATCAAAAATATCTCCAACTACGGCGCTTGCAGTAGGAAACTCACCTGCACCCCGTCCGAAGAACATGGCATCCTCTACAGCATCTCCATGAACAAAGACTGCATTATAGGAATCATTAACGGTTGCAAGAGGATGATCATTTGGAATCAGCATCGGGCAGACGTAAGCTTCTACACCGGACTCAGTATTGCGGGCAACACCAAGAAGCTTGATGGCACAGCCCATCTCTTTTGCATAGCGGATGTCCTTGGCGGAAATTTTTGTGATTCCTTCGATATAAACATCATCAAATACCACTCTGGAATTAAAAGCAACGCTGGCGAGAATAGCCACCTTGCGTCCTGCATCAAGTCCATCAATATCCGCAGTAGGATCCGCTTCTGCATAGCCAAGCTCTGTGGCAAGTGCCAGTGCATCTTTAAATTCCATATTCTCCTGGGACATTTTTGTGAGGATGAAGTTGGTAGTACCGTTTACAATACCCATAACCTCGCTCATGTGGTTGCCTGCCAGGCACTGCTTCAAAGGACGGATAATAGGTATTCCGCCTGCTACAGCTGCTTCAAAGAGAAAATCCACATGGGAAGCTCTGGCTGTGTCCATAAGTTCTTTTCCGTGGACGGCAATCAGATCTTTGTTTGCTGTTACTACGTGCTTGCCTGCGTGAAGAGCATCCAAAATATAGGTTCTGGCAGGTTCGATTCCGCCGATCAGTTCGATTATAATGTCAATGGAAGGATCTGCTTTAATATCCTCCCAGCTATTGGTAAGGACAGCCGGATCATCTACCTTGCCAGCTGCCTTTTCCAGGTTGCGGACAAGTATTTTGCGTATTTTAACCTTGCAGCCGATCTTGGCTGTCATTTCTTCTTCCTGGTTCTTCAGAACCTTGTAAACACCGGTTCCAACTGTTCCAAGCCCAAGCAGGGCTGCGTTTATAACTTTTTCTCCCATGGGGAACTCCCTTCTTAAAAATAGTAGTGCTGCCGTTTGATCGTGGTTCCCGTTCATAGTCTGGCAGCAGATATAAACGTAAGCGCGAAAAAGACAGATGTCTTTCACACGTTAACATTTCGTTATGTGGTTCTTATAGTATGGCAGAAAATGGTTTTTGTCAAGCGCTTAAATAATGTAATTGTTCAGTACCTTCACAGTGTGTTACTGTTCTCTCCGTGACCAGTAACACGCTTTGCATAATTTCGCGTTGCAATTTTCGGGCTTTCTGTGAACTTTGTTCACAAAAAAACGTGCGGAACAGTACCTGCGGAATAGTTGCAAAATAATAAAAATAGGGGCTTGAAAGTAGAAAAAATATCGCCTATAATCCTCCTAAAATGATATTTTTTTTTGTGGAGGAAAACAGAATATGCAGACAGATATGACTGTGGGAAAGCCCATGAAAATGCTGTTGAATTTTACTATTCCTGTATTTCTGGGAAATGTTTTTCAACAGCTGTACAGTATGGCAGATGCAGTTATTGTTGGAAAGTTTGTTGGAACCAAGGGGCTGGCAGCGGTAGGCGCCACTGGGACCATTACGTTCCTTATTATTGGATTTCTGATGGGGCTGACTACAGGATTTACGGTTCTTACTTCTCAGAAGTTCGGAGCCGGCAGAATGGATGAGATGCGTAAGACGGTTGGAAATGCAGCGATTCTTTCAGTGGTCATCGCAGTTGTTATGACAGCTGTAAGTATGCTTGGAATGCATAGGTTGCTAGTGTTTATGCATACGCCAGAGGATATCTTTGACGGAGCATACGGCTACATTATGATCATCTGTGCGGGGATTTTTACCCAGGTGCTCTATAATCTGGTGTCAAGTATTCTGAGGGCACTGGGAAATAGTAAGACGCCGCTTTATTTCCTGATCCTGGCGGCCGTGCTTAACATTGTGCTTGATCTTGTATTTATTATCTTTTTCCACTGGGGTGCACCGGGAGCTGCCTGGGCTACCGTCGTCTCTCAGGGCGTGTCCGGGTTGCTTTGCCTGATTTACATCTGGAAGGCAGTGCCGGAGCTTAAGATGAAGAGAGAGGACTGGCATTTTGACAAATATATTGCAGGGAAACAGATCAGCGTGGGAATTCCCATGGGTCTTCAGTTTTCCATCACAGCGATCGGCACCATGATGGTGCAGAGCTCCCTGAATATCCTGGGCTCCTATGCAGTGGCTGCATTTACAGCCGGTTCCAAGATTGAGAGTATTTTTACCCAGGCCTTTGTAGCAATTGGAACTGCCATGTCTACATACAATGCGCAGAATATCGGAGCACGTAAGCTGGATCGTGTTCGAAAAGGATTTCGTTCTGCAGATGTGATCGGCTGTACATATGGGGTGCTCGTAGGTTTTATTCTCTTTTTCGTAGGAAAATATTTTGCCTATCTGTTCATTTCTGATAACGCAGAGGTGGTAATTCCTATGGTGGAAACGTATCTGCAATGCGTTGGGATGTTTATGATTCCCCTGTATGTAGTCAATTCCTACAGAAATGGATTCCAAGGAATGGGATACGGACTTCTGCCTATGCTTTCCGGTGTTGCAGAGCTGGTTGGAAGAGGTATCATGGCAATTGTTGCTTCCAATAAAAAGAGCTATACCATGGCATGTATGGCAAGTCCTTTTGCATGGATTGTAGCAACTGTCCTTCTTATTGGACTTTACTTCTATGTGATGAAGGATATGAAAAAGAAGTTGTGCCTGTAAAATTGAAAAACAGGGATTACAAAGCAAAAGGAAAAGTTTAATAGAATAAGTGTATCAGATAGTTTTATTAAAGGGATTCTTTTGAAGGAAATATACATTTTAAGATACAAAATGGAAAATATATGTTATAATGAAACAAGGTTTCGCCATTAGATGGAGAAGCCTTGTTCAAACAGTGTTTTTATCAGAGGAGAGTTTTATACATGAGTAAGGACAATAAGCATACTCAGGGAAGCCCGGGAGACTTTGAAGATAAAATAGATTCGGCTATGGCAGGTCTTGAAGCAGATCTGGACGAGGAATTCCACGGCGCAGACTTTTATGATGAAGATGACCAGGAGAGCGATTTTGATTCCTGGGAAGGTGAAGACGATTCCGATGCAGAAGAACTGGCTGAGCAGGATTCTGAAGAGGAGTATCCAGAGGAAGAAGAGTACGACCAGGATGAGGCAGAGCTGAGCACGGAAGAAGAGGACTTCTGGGACGAGGAAGAGACAGAATCTGAAGAAGAGAATTCAGAGGAAAAAGATTCAGAGAGCGAAGATTCAGAGGACGCTGAATCTGCAGATGAACCGAAAACATCTGAAAAAGAGCTTCAGGTGGAAATTATTCCGCCCCATTCAAATAAAGGCAGAAAGCACCGAAGAAAAGATTCTGCCGGTGCGGCAGCACCTAACCAGCCTGAGAAGCAGACTTCTAAGAAATCTGCCAGACCGTCTCCGAAGCCGGCAGCCAGATCTGCCCGTCCGACGAAGATTTCCTATGTTCCTATTACTGATGAGGAACTGGATGAGAAGATCATCCCTGTTCCCAGAAAGAAGCATAAGGGACTTAAAGTTACGGGAATTGTGGCAGCTATTCTTGCGGTGACAGCAGGATGCGCTTATGGAGCAGTGAGTTACTATTATGCAGACAGATTCTTTGAGGGAACCTATATTAACGGAATCAACTGTTCCAATAAGACTGCCTACGAAACAGAGCAGCTGATTGCAAGCAATGTAGAGGATTATTCCATTGAGATTACCGCGAGGAACCAGGAGCCGCAGGCCATCAGCGGAAACCAGATCAATTACCGCTATGTGTCTGATGGAGAAGTTCTGGATCTTTTGAAGCAGCAGAAGCCATATGAATGGGTAAAAGGGTTCATGGAGACCAGAAGCTATACCACCCAGGAGAATGTGACTTTTGATAAGAGTTTGCTTCAGAGTGAAGTAAAGGAATTAAAGTGTGCACAGGCAGAAAACCAGGTTGAGCCGGAGAATGCATATGTGGCGCTTGAGGGAAGCGAGTTTACCATTGTTCCTGAGACTGAGGGCAGCAAGCTGAAGGTGAAGGAAGCCTATAAAGCGCTGGATACCGCCATTTCCGGAAGCCAGACCTCCATTGATCTGGGAAATACGCCGGATGTATATGCAGTGGCAGCAGTGACCAGCGATGATCCTACCCTTCAGGCCACCAGGGATGCTTATAATAATTATACCAAGGCCAGCATTACCTATACATTTGGAGAGCAGACAGTCACTCTTGACGGAAGCACCCTTAAGGAATGGCTGCAGTTTGATGACAAGGGACAGCTGGTGCAGGATGATGCTTCCTTTACCCAGCATATCAAGGATTTTGTGGCACAGCTGGCAAGTGAGCATGACACAGTTGGAACAACACGCTCCTTTAATACGACCAGTGGCCGTACCGTTTCTGTTTATGGCTCTGCATATGGCTGGAAAATCGATCAGGACGCAGAAGCAGCACAGCTGACAGAAGAGATCCGTACAGGCACTCAGACTACACGGGAACCGGTATATTCCATGAGAGCCAATTCTTACGGATACAATGATATTGGAAGTACCTATATCGAGGTAGATTTGAGTAGTCAGCACATGTACTATTACCAGAATGGCAGCATCATCTTTGACTCTGACATTGTTTCCGGAGATATCCGTTATGATGACAGAGCCACACCTCCGGGAATTTTCACCCTGTATTATAAGAAGAGCCCGGATGTGCTTCGTGGAGAGAAGAAGCCGGACGGCACTTACGAGTACGAAACCCAGGTTACCTACTGGATGCCGTTTAACGGCGGAATTGGTTTCCATGACGCTACCTGGCAGGTATATTTCGGTGGTGACCGCTATACCTACGCCGGATCCCATGGATGTATCAATATGCCGCTGGATGCAGCAGCTACTCTGTACAGCATTATTGATACCAATGTGCCGATCGTGTGCTTCTACTAAAAGATCATTTATCTGACCGGAAAATTGCAGTGAGCAGTAACAATTAGTTTTTGGTCACTGAGTACGAACAAACACGCTCTAGATGGATGAAAAGACAGCTGCATGTCTTTGAGACCGCGGGCAGCAGCATAACACAAAAGAAGTGGAGAATAAGTTAATATGAATATGGATTCATTTGATATGATACTGACTATAGCAGCTCTTGTAATGGGAGTTATGCTTCTTACCGGTCATGGAGATATTCTTATGAAAGGCGGAAATGCCGCTGAGCGTAAGAAGCTTTACGATGACAAAAAGGTTCAGCTGGTTTCCGGCGTGACTCTGCTCATTTTCGGAATTCTCACCGGTCTGGATATGGTGATCAAGAGCTATGTGTACGATATCATTTATCTGGCAGCAGTAATTGTTATCTTCATTATCATGGTGGTAGTGATTCGCAAGAAATGTAAGAAATGAGATGAAAAAGAAGCACTTGTATATCTGGAAATTGATATACAGGTGCTTCTTTTGTAATCCGGATATTGAGCTGCACTGGAGCATGTTTGAAAAATCATTCCGGCGATCTGCTGTTGGATAACTGTGTGTCGCATTCTCGTTACTTCAGTAATGAGTTAGACGCACTATTTTTTGAAAAAGCAAGGACTGCTAATAAAAATTTGTATAAATAATTAGAATAATTTCAACAGATCCGCTGGCTTCTCAATCATATAATCCGGTGTATCCACCTGTCCGAATCCATAGGAAGCAAATACAAATGGTACCCCTGCCTCCTGACATGCCTGGTAATCCCCGAAGGTGTCTCCTACATAAACAGGTGCTTTCAGCTGATATTTCTTAGCAATAGAACGGATATTAGCTGCCTTGGCTTCCCCGCTGTCTCCTGGACACAGATGACCGGTGAAGTATTTTCCCAGCCCTGTTTTCTCAAAAACAAGCTCAATATATCCAGCTTGGCAGTTGCTTACTACAAAAAGAGGGTAGCGTTTGTTAAGCTCCTTCAAAGTTTCTTCCAGTCCGTCGTAAACAGGTGCCCCCATCGCACCCAGCAGATCGTGCTCAGCCTGGCAGCAGATATCGATGACCCGAAGCTGCTCCGCTTCAGTCTGTTCTGGAAGGATTGCCTTCGCAATATCTGGGAGAAGTCTGCCAAACAGCCCTTTCAGCTGATCAGCTGTCACACGGACATCAAGATTCTCTTTTTCTAAAGTCTTATTCCACGCCATAGCTACAACGTCGGTGGAATTCCATATAGTTCCGTCAATATCAAAAATAATACTGTCCATTTGAGGTTTTTAGTCCTTTCTGGTGTGCTTAAAATTCTTAAATTGCTTCTTTTCTCATTCTGTTTTGAAATCTGACGGTTTCTATTCTATATAGGAAAATCAAAAAAATCAATCTCCTAACATGGGATTTTTCAATTTTAACTGGCTTTTTGCAGATTTTATGTTATGATAGGAAAGGTGACTGTTGCTTTTGAACTATTGGTCAGTTTTATATTGCAGTGAAATAGTTACATTATTTCTTGAGACTGTCATTGAAGAAAGCCTTTTTCAGACACGTTTTGGGAGTCAGGCAGCAGCACGAGGTGAACTATGAAATACGAAAATATTACAGAAGGCCGTTTCCTGGATCGTCCGAACCGATTTATTGCACATGTGGAGATTGCGGGACAGACAGAGACGGTTCATGTAAAGAACACAGGCAGATGCAGGGAGCTTTTGATTCCTGGTGTCCAGGTTTTTCTGGAAAAGAGCAGTAATCCGATGAGGAAAACAGCATACGATCTGGTCTGTGTAAATAAAGGCGGACGCCTGATCAATATGGATTCCCAGATTCCCAATAAAGCTGCCCTGGAATGGGTAAAGGCAGGCCATCTTTTTCCAGAGGAAGTGCAGGTAACTCCTGAGAAAACTTATGGAAATTCCAGATTTGACCTGTATGCCTGCTCAGATAAGAGAAAGGCTTTTATTGAGGTCAAGGGTGTAACCCTGGAAGCAGACAATATTGCCCGCTTTCCAGATGCTCCTACTGCGAGGGGCGTGAAGCACCTGGAAGAGCTGATCCATTGCATAAGGGAAGGGTATGAGGCTTATCTGCTTCTGGTGATCCAGATGAAGGGAATTACAAGATTTGAACCAAACTGGGATACTCACAGGGAATTTGGGGAAACCTTACAGAAAGCGAAAAAGGCAGGGGTGCATATTCTGGCCTATGACTGTCTGGTAGAGCCAGACGGGATGGAAATACAGAATCAAGTGCCTGTGTGTTTGGAGGAAACTAGATGACAGATGAGTTTATACAGCCTCTTCTTGCCTGGTATGATGAGAACAAAAGGATTTTGCCCTGGAGGGATAAGCACAACGCCTATTACACCTGGGTATCCGAGATCATGCTCCAGCAGACCCGCGTGGAAGCTGTAAAGCCCTATTTTGAAAGATTTATCAGGGAACTGCCGGATATCCCGGCCCTGGCAGTCTGTCCGGAGGAAAAGCTGTTAAAGCTGTGGGAAGGTCTTGGATACTATAGCCGTGTGCGGAACATGCAGCTGGCAGCCAGGGAAATGGTAGAAAAATATAATGGGAGACTTCCCGACGACTTTTCCCTTCTTATCTCGTTAAAGGGGATAGGAAGTTATACCGCAGGAGCTATCGCTTCCATAGCGTATGGTGTTCCAGTGCCAGCCGTAGATGGAAATGTTTTCCGTGTAGTTACCAGAATGACGGAGGATCAGGAGGACATTACCAGACCTGCATTTCGCAAAAAAACAGAAAGCGCATTGCAGAAAATTATCCCAAAAGACCGTCCAGGTGATTTTAATCAGGCAATGATGGAGCTTGGAGCAGTAGTGTGCGTCCCCAACGGACAGCCCAAATGCGACCTTTGTCCGGTGAGAGGCTTTTGCCAGGCGGGACTTCACGGCACTATGGAAAAGTTTCCGGTGAAAGCACCAAAGAAGCCAAGAGTGGTGGAAGAGCGAACCGTTCTGGTTATTCAGGATGGAAGCTGCACTGCGATCCGCAAGCGGCCGCCGAAAGGCCTCCTTGCCGGATTATACGAGCTTCCCAATACAGAAGGATACCTGAACCGTGAGGAAGCCCTGGAATACGTGAAAGAGCTTGGCGCAGAGCCCTTATATATAGAAGAACTGCCGGAGGCCAGGCATATTTTTTCCCACATTGAGTGGCGGATGAAAGCGTACCGGATCCGCGTGTCCTCCCTGGAGCAGACACATGCCCCGGGAATTCTTTTTGCAGATAAAAAAGAATCAGAGAGAAACTACGCCATACCTTCTGCGTTTGGCGCTTATGAAAAATATATGTAACGGTTCAGCTGGCGTTTTTGAGAACATAACTCAAAGAAAAAAAGGAAAATACATCGCAAGGTGCGTAATTTTAAAATACAGAATCGTTACACTACATGAGGAGGAAAATAAATGAAATTACTGAGCATAGCAATTCCATGTTATAATTCTGAAGCTTATATGGAGAACTGCATCAAATCCCTTTTACCAGGCGGAGATGAAGTAGAGATCCTTGTAATTGACGATGGATCCAAGGACAGAACAGCCGAGATCGCAGATGAATACCAGGAGAAATATCCAGGCATTGTCCGCGCCATCCATCAGCCAAACCTTGGCCACGGCGGCGCCGTAAACACCGGTATCCACAATGCCCAGGGGCTCTATTTCAAGGTTGTAGACAGCGATGACTGGGTAAATGAAGAATCCTACAAAGAGATCCTGAAAACTCTGGAAGAGCTGGTAAAAGGCTCCAAAACAGTTGATCTTCTCATCAGTAATTTTGTATACGAGAAACAGGGTGCTACCCGCAAGAAGGTTATGCAGTATCGTCACTGCCTGCCAGTGAACCAGATTTTCACCTGGAATGAAGTAGGTCACATGCCAAAGGGAAAATATCTTCTCATGCACTCCATGATCTACCGTACCCAGCTTCTCCTTGAGTGCAACTTGACTCTGCCGGAGCATACCTTCTACGTAGATAATATTTTTGCCTTTGATCCGCTGCCGTATGTACAGAACATGTACTACCTGGATACTAATTTCTACCGTTACTTTATCGGCCGCGATGACCAGTCCGTAAACGAGACAGTTATGATCCGCAGAATCGACCAGCAGCTCCGCGTAAATAAACTGATGGTAAATTCCTACACCAGCTGCGGCAGCATGAATAAACGCACCAGAGCCTACATGATCAGTTATCTGGATATTATTACTACCATTTCCTCCATTATGCTGATCCGCTCCGGCACAAAGGAAGCTCTCGACAAGAAGAAGGAGCTTCTGGAATATATCCGCTCCACGAACCGTGCCCTCTACGGAAAACTTCGCCACAGCCTCATGGGTAACTTCATGAACCTTCCAGGCCGCGGCGGACGTAAGGTGTCTGTAGCTGCATACAAGCTTTGCCAGAAGTTCTACGGATTTAACTGATTAATGATCAGGGCGCTCTGGAGACTGTTTGAAAAATCATTCCTGCAATCTGTACGCCCCACTTTGCAGCATATTTTATCTATATTCGGTTGTCGCCGCTCGTATTTTTGTTAAAAAAAAACGCGCCTTCCCATTTCTGGAAGTGCGCGTTTTTTTTAATAATGTTTCCTGCGATTATTCCGTCCAATTCTCTCTACTGCCATGCCACTTGCTTCTTCTCCTGCCTTCTGCGGATAGAAAAACAGATATCCAAACAGCGCCAGCGTAGCACCACAGCACACATCAATTACGGAATGCTGCTTCAGGAACATAGTAGACATGATAATAAGTAATGTAAGAACCAATGATCCATACCTTACCCCTTTGTGGTCTCTCAGCGCCTCACAATTGGTAAGTGACATATGAACTGCCAGAGAATTAAATACATGAATACTTGGCAGAACATTGGTCGGTGTATCCGTCCGATACAGCCATCTTACCATATCTGTAAACACGTTTTCCCTTGGAAACTCTGATGGTCTTAAGTGCAGTACATTTGGATATGCATAAGACACGATCAGGAAAACAGTCATACCCATCATCATATTGAAAATCAACTGATAATATTCTTTTTTATTCTTGTTCCTGAAGATAAAGTATAAAACTGTGAGAATCTGATACGGAAACCATAATAGATAGGGGACAATAAAATACTCACAAAATGGTATGTAATCATCAAAAACAGTGTCGATCACATGAAATCCCCATACCGGCCTGCACTCCAGATACTCAAAAAAAAGCATATAAACAATGGCATACGCAAGTATGATCAGACCATGCCTGTATTTTTTTATAAATTGTACCAAGTCTTTTTCACTCCTTTTCCAATCTGGGTTACCGGTCTTGTAATTCCGGATCCCCCAAATCGTGAGAGATTATACCACAGGTAAAATGATTTTTAAAGAGCTTTTTTCAATGGAAACTGTTAAATCTTCGCGAATTCCGCCAGATTCCCCGTCAATATGAATGGGAAGAGCGGACGCACTATGTACATGGATATCGCTGCAGGTGAGAATATGTATTCCCCTGATGCCCACATGCTTTCCGAAAAAAGCAGTAGGCAGGCAAAATAAAAGCTTTATCTTACGGATACCTTCCACAAGGATCACGTCCAGAAGCTGATCGTCAGGCTGAGCATCCGGGCAGAACTTAAAACCGCCGCCTTCATATTTCTGATTCATAACCGCTGTAAAATATACGTGGTCATAGGAAAAAGTATTCTCTCCATCTAGGGTCACTGTCATTTTTCCTGGATTAATAAAAATCAGCTGCTTCAATGCAATGAAAAGATAAATCAGCTTTCCCAGCCCAAGACGATTGAATATCTTCTTTAAGGGCGTTGCCAGAACCTCCTGGCATACGCCGGCGTCATATCCGATTCCCGTGCTGATACCGAATCGGGACTTCTTATTATTGCGGAGCAGGTAAGGAACATCCATTTTGCTGATATGCTCTGCCTTTAGGATATATTCCAGTGATTCCATTGGATCAAAAGGGAGTCTCATGCTTCTGCAGAAATCATTGCCAGAGCCGGTTGGAATGTATCCGAAGACTACCCGGTCAAAATCGGTGATGCCGGTGAGCACCTCGTGAATGGTGCCGTCACCTCCCACTGCAATGATATATACAGGCTCAGATTCAGTGCCAAGAGCACAGGCATCAGAAGCAATCTCTGCGGCATGTCCGGAATATCTTGTAAGGCAGTACTGGAAATCAATTCCCCGAAGCATAAGCTGCTGATGAATTTCATTCCAGATGGAACGTCCCCTGCCAGAGCGGGAATTGGGATTAACAATAAAATAATACATAACTTCTCCTAGGTTTTTAGAACATGTTTGCAAAATCTCCCATAAATTGTGAAGCACATATCAGGGAAAGTATTTGGGGGCATGCTCTGAGACAAAGAACCTGAAGCCTTGCGATGTAGATTCTCTGTCTTTTATGGTTACATAATAGCATTGGTGGGATCGTTTTACAAATTAATTTTAACAAAATATTCTTAAAAATTTCTGAAGTGTGTTATAATGTAACTATTCCTTAACAATTATGGAGAGGATTTCACTGTTTGCTTAAGCAGACATCATCAAATACGAAAATAATCAGGAGTGTATACATGAAATCACTTGTAATTGCGGAAAAACCGTCCGTCGCCAGAGACATTGCCCGTGTTCTTGGCGCAAACCAGAAAAATGGTGGTATTCTCGAAGGCAAAAACTATGTAGTAACCTGGGCACTTGGACATCTTGTAACCCTGGCTGACCCGGAAGAATATGACAGAAAGTATGAAAAATGGGAAATGGCGACCTTGCCCATGCTCCCCAAGGAGATGAAGCTGGTAGTCATCCGCCAGACAGGCAGGCAATTTTCCGTAGTAAAGACTCAGCTTTTCCGAAAAGATATTGGAGAAATCATTATAGCCACAGATGCAGGACGGGAGGGGGAACTTGTTGCCCGCTGGATTCTGGAAAAAGCAGGCTGCCATAAGCCAATTAAGAGACTGTGGATTTCCTCAGTCACAGATAAAGCAATTAAAGAAGGCTTTGCCAATCTGAAAGACGGGCATGACTATGATAATCTTTACCGTGCAGCTGTTGCAAGGGCAGAAGCAGACTGGCTGGTGGGAATGAATGGTACCAGAGCTCTCACCTGTAAATACAACGCCCAGCTTTCCTGTGGCAGGGTGCAGACCCCCACCCTTGCCATGATCGCAAAGCGCGAAGAAGAAATCCGCAAATTTGTGCCAAAAGAATATTATGGTATTTCTCTGGAGACCCAGGATGTGAAATGGACCTGGAGAGATGAGAAAACAAAGAGCTTCCGTACTTTTTCTAGGGAAAGGGCAGAGCAGATCAAAGGCAGGCTGGAGAACGCTGCTCTTGAAATAACCAGTGTAGAGAAAAAAGCAAAAAAGACTATGGCCCCGGGCCTGTACGACCTGACAACTTTGCAGAGGGAAGCCAACCTGAAATATGGTTTTTCTGCAAAAGAGACCCTGAATATTATGCAGCGCCTTTACGAAAATCACAAAGTACTCACATATCCCAGAACCGATTCCCGATACATTGGAAAGGACATTGTTCCTACTATTAAGGAAAGACTGAAGGCCTGCGGAATCGGTCCGTACAGAAAGCTTGCTGGCGCACTTATGAATAAGCCTGTGCAGGTGAATGGAAGTTTTGTGGATGATAAGAGGGTCAGTGACCACCATGCGATCATTCCGACAGAACAGTTTGTTCAGCTGGACCACATGACAAATGAAGAACGGAAGATTTATGATATGGTTGTCCGTCGTTTCCTTGCAGTTCTTTATCCTGCAAGCCAGTATGAGCAGGTGACCATGGAGGCGAAAGCGGCAGGAGAAACTTTTGCAGCCAGCGGCAAAGTGATAAAGAGCATGGGCTGGAAGGAAGTTTACGAAGGCGGAGCAGATGATGATTTGGAAGATGAGGCGGATGATGAGAAAAAACTGAAAGACCAGCGTCTTCCGGAGATGAAAACCGGAACCAGACTAAAGATTTTGAAAACTTCCTTAAATACAGGAAAAACAAAACCGCCAGCAAGATTCACAGAGGCAACTCTTCTTGCAGCTATGGAAAATCCGGTGAAATTTATGGAGACAAGAGATAAAGAAGCGGTGAAAACCCTTGGAGAGACTGGGGGGCTTGGAACCGTTGCCACAAGAGCAGACATTATTGAGAAACTTTTCCATTCCTTTATGATGGAGAAAAAAGGCAATGAGATCCATATTACCTCAAAGGCAAAACAGCTTCTGGAGCTGGTGCCGGAAGACCTGAAAAAGCCTGAGCTCACAGCTGACTGGGAGATGAAGCTTTCCCAGATTGCAAAAGGCAGGATACGTCAGGGGGATTTTCTTCACCAAATCCGTGACTATACCTGTGAAATTGTAGATGAGATCAAAACCGGGGAGGGCACGTTCCGCCACGACAATCTTACAAATAAAGTATGTCCGCAGTGCGGCAAAAAACTTCTGGCTGTCAATGGAAAAAACAGCAAAATGCTGGTATGCCAGGACCGGGAGTGCGGCTACCGTGAAACGATTTCCCGCACTACCAATGCCCGTTGTCCAAAATGCCATAAACGTATGGAAATGTATGTGAAAGGTAAGGAAGAGACGTTTGTCTGCCAGTGCGGTTATAAAGAGAAGCTTTCCGCGTTCCAGGCAAGACGCCAGAAAGAGGGCGCAGGAGTAGGCAAGCGTGACGTGCAGAACTATCTGCGCAGGCAGCAGAAAGAGGCAAATGAGCCGGTGAATAATGCTTTTGCACAGGCATTGTCTGGAATTAAGTTGTAAATACAGAGGATAGATAATACGGAGATGCTGTTGATGGCAGCATGTTATATTACTGTTCACTGGCAATGTCCCGCGGGGTGTTTTTGGTGAATATCGTTTACAGAAAAATGGGGAATCTCAGCGGGAAATCTTGAAAATGCATGATTTCAGTGCATCGCGAAGTGAACCGTAACCATGTTTGTCTACAAAAAAATAAAAGAAAGAGGAATTTGCATATGCGCCGAGAAGTATCTTTGGAAGAGATTTCCGACGGAAGACTTTATGAATTAAATGATATGGTAAAGGCAGACTGTCAGGATTGTGCGGGCTGTCATGACTGCTGTGAGGGTATGGGGGACTCAGTTGTGCTGGATCCCATGGATGTGTACCGTCTGTGTACGAATCTGGGAAAAACACCACAGGAACTGGTAAGCACCGGGCTGATCCAGTTCGATGCCATGGATGGGAATATTCTGCCTCATCTTTGCATGAGTGGAAAAAACCAATGCTGTGTTTTCCTGAATGAACAGGGACGGTGCAGCATTCATGACTTCCGTCCTGGGTTCTGCAGACTTTTCCCATTGGGACGTTTCTATGAAAATGGAGGATTTAAGTATTTTCTGCAGATCCATGAATGTAAGAAGACAAGCCGGAGCAAGATCAAGGTAAAGAAATGGATCGACACTCCGGATCTTCGCCAGTATGAAAAGTTTGTAGCTGACTGGCATTATTTTTTGCTGGATGTGCAGGAGGTTCTTTATAATGCCACAGATGCCCAGCTGATCAAAAATCTGAATTTATATGTGGTGAATCGTTTTTATATGAAAACATATGAAGTGGGCAGAGATTTCTATGAGCAGTTTGAAGAAAGACTGACAGAAGGAAAGCAGCTGTTAAGTCTGGCATAAATGAATTGAAAAACTCCCGGAACACTTGAGCCTGTTTGAAAAATCTTACAGAAAGTTTTTTCAGACACGCTCTAGAGCGCCCGGGAGTCTTTTATTTTTAGATTGCAGTATTCCATTAGAAGCTTTGGGAGGGACTATGGTGTCTGCGCACTAAAAATCAGAAATATATATCAAATGTTAAGTGAAAATCAAATTGTTGAAAAGTAGTCCGTATAATAGAATACACGAATTTCTCCATTTTGGCAAGAGATTTTTTGTAAAAAACTAAGAAATGCCAAGATATATAAAAAATAAGATAGTTACTGGTCACAAAGTGAACAATAATACAAGACAATGCTGCATTATGAAACAGGCCAACTCATTCTGGACATTAGAGAAAAATGTTGTTATAGTAGGTAAGAGAAATTAGAGAAATATATCCCTTTAAATACACAGGAAAGAGGAAAAAGCTATGCCAGTATTTGATTTCAGCGGTGCTTCTGCAAGCAAAGCGGAGGCAAAGTGTACTTACACAACATTTCACAGCAGCCATACGAAGCCTTCACCGGAGCAGCCGATCATGGTGCTTGACAATAAAGAGAGACAGTGGAAACATCATTCCTGCGGTGTGTTTACCAATCCGGTAAACCGTACTGCTTTTGATTTTAAGGAAGAAGACGGTAACCATACAGCAGATGTGGTGAAAATTGATTCCAGATTTACCAGTCTTTTGAAATGGCTGGGAGACAGCAGGATCAATGTACGTTTGTCTGGTACTAACAGGGAGGACGGATATGCGGTATACCGCATTCGCGAAACTGCTTTTGGCGGCGGCACAAAGCTTTCTGCAGAGGATGGCTTTCTGCAGTTTATGATTGAGAGACTTCTGGAGAGTAATGCACCTGCTGAGGCAGAAGAGGATGAGGAACAGGAGGAAAACGGTGATGAGATGAAGCTTACCAGCATTCAGAGTATTACCGATTTTATGACCTGCGCAGGCAAAACACTGCCGGATAATATCAGACTCTGGACCAGAAGAAATCTGGCAGTGGCAAGATCCAGTGAAGTTTCTCAGGAAGAGCGCCATCATGCACAGAGGGCTCTTTCTATTATGTTGAATATCCAGTGGAAGAACAATTATTTTGAAGCAATCGATCCTGTTGAGGCAAGGAGAATCCTGGATGAAGAGCTTTATGGAATGGAGCGTGTGAAACAACGTATTATCGAGACGATTATCCAGATCAACCGTACACATACCCTTCCGGCCTACGGACTTCTTCTGATCGGACCTGCCGGTACTGGCAAATCCCAGATAGCCTATGCAGTTGCAAGAATCCTGAAACTTCCGTGGACTACGCTGGACATGAGCTCAATTAACGACTCTAAGCAGCTTACCGGAAGCCCCCGTATTTACGCAAATGCAAAGCCCGGAATTATTATGGAGGCATTTTCCATGGCTGGTGCCTCTAATCTGGTATTTATTATTAACGAGCTTGATAAGGCAAATTCCGGCAAAGGAAATGGAAATCCGGCAGATGTACTTCTTACGCTTCTGGACAACCTTGGATTTACAGATAACTATATGGAGTGTATGATCCCAACTGGTGGTGTGTATCCAATTGCTACTGCAAATGACCGTGACCAGATCAGTGCACCGCTGATGTCCAGATTCGCAGTAATTGATATTCCGGACTACACAGCTGAGGAGAAGAAAGTGATCTTTTCCAGATTCTCTCTTCCGAAGGTTCTTAAGAGAATGCATATGGAAGAGAGTGAGTGCATTATCACAGAGGGTGCGCTGGAGGCAATCATCCAGCGTTATTCCAATACTTCAGGCATTCGTGATCTGGAGCAGGCAGCAGAGCACATTGCGGCAAATGCACTGTATCAGATCGAGGTCAACCATGTAGAGAAGGTAGAGTATACCAGAGAGATGGTGGAGGAACTGCTGAAATAGAAAAAGTAAAATATTGCATATGATAACAATATTTGCGAAACAAGAATGAAACGAGAATATACATGAGAAAAATATAACAGGAGTGATAAAATGGAATTCTGGGATATCTATGATATTAACAAGAGACCTACCGGCCGTACCATGAAACGAAACGACTGGTGTTTAAAGGACGGAGAATACCATCTCACCGTACTTGGAGTAGTGGCAAGACCAGATGGTACGTTTCTCATTACCAAACGTGTGATGACAAAAGCCTGGGCACCAGGCTGGTGGGAGGTTTCCGGTGGTGCAGCACAGGCAGGGGAATCTTCTTATGATGCTGTACTCCGCGAAGTGAAAGAAGAGACAGGCCTTGATGTAAGCGGTGCGCAGGGCGGCTATCTTTTTACTTACAAAAGAGAGAATCCAGGGGAGGGAGACAACTATTTCGTAGATGTTTACCGCTTTGTGATGGATGTGAAAGAAGAAGATCTACATCTTCAGGAAGAAGAGACAGACGGCCACATGTTTGCCACCCTGAATCAGATCAAGGAATTTGCAGCCCAGGGAAAATTCCTGCACTATGACAGTATTCAGGCTGCTTTTGAGAATCTATAGATTTATTATATATTCTGCAGGAAATAACTGTGATATGCAGGGGGATTTTTTTAACGAATTCTGATGAAATGGGAATATTAATTAGAGCTTGCTGGTCAGACTGCGAGCAGTACAATTCTGTTAAGGGTATGTAAAATATAATTGAGATAAAAATAGTTTCTTGTAATTTGAAGAAAGGTGTATTATAATAAGCAACGAAATCTGAATAAAGACCAGGGGAGTTTCAATTGAGAAGCTGAGAGTAAGGTAGTCCTTAGACCCTTTTAACCTGTTGGATCATGCCAGTGTAGGAAGTGTTTAACGATGTAAGTAGGAGCATTTGTCTGGATGGCAGGTGCTCTTTTTTTTATACTGACTGACAGAGCCTGTTCAGTTCCGTCACAGTTTCAAGAATGGTTCTTATTCGATTTTTATTACAAAGTCCTGTTTATGGGACAGAAAATAGGAGGAAAAGAAAATGAACGCAAGTGTAGCAATTCAGGTACTGCCAAATGTACAGGATGAAGAGGAAGTTATCCGCATTGTAGACGAGGTAATCGCCTACATCAGATCCACTGGTCTGAACTATTATGTAGGACCATTTGAGACCACCATTGAAGGTGATTATGACCAGCTGATGGACATTGTAAAAGAGTGTCAGCATGTAGCTGAGCGCGCAGGCTGCAAGGCTATGAGCGTATATGTTAAAATTGCATACAAACCAGAAGGGGATGTACTTACCATTGAAAAGAAAGTTACCAAACATCACCAGTAAGATCCCTTCAATTGCAGCCATGGCCGTGATTCTGCTTGGCTGGGAAGTGGTAAGCATTTCGGGAATTGTTCCCTCCTACATGCTTCCATCTCCGGTAGCAGTGCTGACAGCCCTGTTTGGCGATCTGCCAACCATACTTTTCCATGCGAAATTCACTTTGCTGGAATCCTTTTACGGACTTCTCATTGGAATCGCGCTGGCATTTGTGTTTGCAACTATGATGGATCGGTTCCGTGTAATGGATCAGGCATTTTATCCGATCATGATCATTACACAGACCATACCGACCATTGCCATTGCGCCAATTCTGGTGCTTTGGATGGGATTTGGAATGGCACCGAAGATCACTCTGGTTGTGATCACCACTTTTTTCCCAATTACAATCGGACTGCTGGATGGATATAAAAGTGTGGATCCGGATGCCATTCGTCTGATGAAGGCCATGGGAGCCAGCCGGGCACAGATTTTCCGCCATGTGAAATTTCCAGGTGCTTTGCCCCAGTTTTTTTCCGGGCTGAAAATATCTGCTTCCTACGCAGTTGTAGGAGCAGTTGTTTCTGAGTGGCTGGGTGGATTTAACGGACTTGGTGTTTATATGACCCGTGTAAAAAAAGCATATTCTTTTGATAAAATGTTTGCAGTCATTATCTTCATTGTGATCATCAGTCTTTTACTTCTTCTGGCAGTAAATATTGTCAGCCGGATCACAATGCCATGGCTGCAGGTAGAAAAGGAGAAAAATCATGAATAAGAATTTGAAAAAAGTAATCGCACCAGTTGCAGCGGCAGCTATGGTGCTTGCAGTTCCTACCGGTGTATACGCAGAAGATGGTGCACAGGAGAAAATCACATTCTGCCTGGACTGGACACCGAATACCAACCACACCGGACTTTATGTAGCACAGGCAAAAGGCTACTACGAAGAAGCTGGTCTTGATGTGGAAATCGTTCAGCCACCGGAAAATGGTGCAGCCCTTATGTGCGCAGCAGGTCAGGCTCAGTTTGCGATCGAGGCTCAGGATACCATGGCTGCTTCCCTTGCACTTGACGAGCCTCTTGGAATCACAGCAGTTGCAGGAATCATTCAGCACAATACCTCCGGAATCCTTTCCCGAAAAGGTGACGGAATTGACAAACCAGCCGGACTTACCGGAAAAACCTATTCCACATGGGATTCTCCAATCGAGCTTGCTATGCTGGAAAATGTTGTAAACGGCGAAGGCGGAGATTTCAGCCAGGTTACCCTGATCCCTAATGATATTACAGATGAGCCAGCAGCACTTGCTGCCAATCAGACGGATGCCATCTGGGTATTCCAGGGCTGGGGCGGAATCAATGCTGACGTAGAAGGTGTAGACTGCGACTATTTTGCATTCTCTGATATCAACCCTGTATTTGACTACTACACACCGGTTATCATTGCAAATAACGACTATCTTGCTGAGAATCCGGATCAGGCGAAAGCATTTATGGAAGCAACTGCAAAGGGATATGAGTTTGCAGCAGAGAATCCGGATGAGGCAGCACAGATCCTCATTGACGGCGATAATACAGGCTCTCTGAAGGATGCTGAAGATCTTGTAAAGAAGAGTCAGGAATTCCTTTCCACAAAATACATTGACGATGCAGAAAGCTGGGGCGTAATTGATGCAGACAGATGGAATGCATTCTACAAATGGCTGTATGAGAACCAGCTTTGCGACAAGGATCTTACTGGAGTCGGATTTTCTAACGAGTATCTTCCACAGTAAGGAATGAAAGAGAAAGAAATTAACGCATAGAGCTATTCTGTCAGGAAAATTTACCCCGATTTTTGCGGAAAATGGAACTGGTTATAGAAGTAGCACTGTGTATAAGGAACGAATATGTCATCAGAACAAAATAAAGTAATTTTACGAGCAGAACATATTTCAAAAACATACGGTGAAAAAAAAGTTTTGGAGGACATTTCCATTTATCTGGAGCAGGGGGAACTGGTTTCCCTTCTGGGAGTCAGCGGTTCCGGAAAGACCACATTGTTCAATGTGCTTTCCGGTATTATCCCACCTGATGAAGGAAAGGTCTATCTGAAAGATCAGGATGTGACTTCCACACCTGGAAGCATCAGTTACATGCTGCAGAAGGATCTTCTCCTTCCCCACAAGAAAGTGATCGACAATGTAGCACTTCCCCTTGTACTGAAAGGCGTGAAGAAAGCAGAAGCCAGGGAAAAGGCCAATCCGCTTTTTGCAGAATTTGGTCTGGAAGGCACCCAGTATCAGTATCCAAGCCAGCTGTCCGGTGGTATGCGTCAGCGTGCGGCTTTGCTTCGAACCTATTTAAGTTCCAGCGGAGTTGCCCTTCTGGATGAGCCTTTCAGTGCACTGGATACATTGACAAAGGCCAGCGTGCATAAATGGTATCTGGAAGTTATGCAGCATATTGATCTGTCTACCTTGTTTATCACCCATGATATTGACGAGGCCATTCTTTTGTCCGACCGGATTTACATCCTGAACGGAACTCCGGGAACCATCAAAGATGAGATCGTGATCCAGGAGAGAAAACCCAGGGCAGCGGATTTTGCATTGTCAGAAGAATTTTTGGAATATAAGAGACAGATTATTAGCAAGCTGTAGTTTTTCGGTTGATGAAAATAAAACTTCCCGGCAGGTTTCATACTACCTGAGTTTGAGCGCTCAGAAGCAGAAGCCTGCCGGGACTTTTTATGTAAAATATCCAGTTGACGTGCTATTGTGAAGCCGGCACAAAAATGGTACTATTAGTACTATAACGAAGAAGGAGAAAAATGTAGGATGAGGAAAAATGAAAAAAGAAATGGAAAAGCACTGCTTCCTATAGTAGTGTTTGTTGTTTTGTATCTGGGGCTTGGCATATTATTTGAGTATGGCCTGGATATCGAGATGGGATTTTATAAAATCCCCGTTGTTGTAATATTTCTGGTTGCATTACTTGTTGCCTGTATACAGAACCGCGAGCTTAAATTGAATGATAAGCTGGAAGTTATGGGGATTGGAATCAGTGATCCTAACATTATTACAATGATCATAATTTTTATGCTGTCAGGTATTTTTGTAGGTATAGTCGGAAGAACATCCGCAAACAGTGTTGCATATTTTATTTTGTCACTGGTTCCGCCTCAGTTTGCAGTTGTTGTGCTTTTTGTGGTCAGCTGTTTTGTTTCTCTTGCAATGGGTACCTCTGTAGGAACAATTACGCTGATCGTTCCAATTGGAGTTGCAGTAGCAAGAGTATCCGGATTTGCACTGCCGGTTTGTATTGGTTCCGTCATGAGCGGCGCCATGTTTGGAGATAATCTGTCATTTATATCAGACACAACCATTGCTGCATGTAATGGACAAGGCTGTGAAATGAAAGATAAATTTAAGGAGAATTTCTTTATTGCACTGCCAGCTGCTATTGCCAGCATTATTATTCTGCTGGTTTTGTCTGTTAAAAATTATAATGGTGGATTCATCGAAGAAAAATATGATTTAATACAGATCATTCCTTATATTCTGGTTCTTATAGGTGGAATCATCGGATTTAATGTATTTTTCGTGCTGATTACAGGTATTCTAAGTGGCTCAGTTATTATGATTGCAACAGGAATGATAGCACCCACAGACCTGATCGGAAATATGGGAACCGGTGCTGCCGGGATGTTTGAAACCAGTATGGTTGCGATTCTGGTAGCTGCAATCTGTGCCCTGATCAAGGAGTATGGTGGATTTTCCGCTTTATTATACTGGATAAAGAAAGTGTTTAAAGGAAAAAAAGGCGGGCTCCTGGGAATGGGACTGTTAGTTGGGCTAATGGATATTGCAACTGCCAATAATACAGTTGCGATCGTTATGGCGAACCCGATTGCAAAAGAAATGTCAAAGGATTACGGTATCAGCGCCAGAAAAGCTGCTTCTATCCTGGATACATTTTCCTGTATTTTTCAGGGTATTTTACCGTACGGAGCGCAAATGCTGGTTGCTGTTTCTGCTGCAGCCAGTTTAGGAGAAGTGGTCAGTGCATTTGATATACTTCCAATGCTGCTGTATCCTTATATGCTGCTGCTTAGTTCACTTGCTTTTATATTTACCATGAAAGTTCCGGATGGCAGACAGTGAATGGAGAAGCCTAAGCCTGTGCTCACACATACCTATCTGCTCTGCAGAATTGAGGAAGCGTATGAGCTCTTTGAAAATAAGAGAGATGGCGTAATTAAAGTGGCTGTGGAATGCTGAATAAAATCCGCAATCTGCACGCCCACTTTGCGGTATATTCTACCCGAATTCGGTTGCTGCCCGCTATGGCGCCCTCATCCGGATAAAATCTTCCACAAATTGTGACGCACATCTTGCAGAAAGCCTTTTTCAAACACTTGCAAGTAAATTATTACCTATAAAACAGTAATAAATTCTGTGAAAATTGTGCAATAGTAATGATTCGTATATTGTGAAGCGGGCACAAAAATGATACTATCATTATATAAAGAAGCAGGAGGTAAGTGCGTGATGAAGAAACTTACAACAGCAAAAATCTGGCAGTTTGCAGCAGGTCAGTTTGGATGGGCAATGTTGTCCGGAATCATTTCAAACTGGCTTGTGTATTTTTATCAGCCAGATGAAACCGCCATCAGCCAGGGGCAGACTGTATTTATTCCCCAGGGACTGGTGGTGCTTGGCATTTTCACCATTATCGGAGGAATCACAGCCTTCGGAAGAATTTTTGATGCTTTCACAGATCCTATGATCGCGTCCTGGTCAGACCGGTGTACGTCCAAAAATGGACGGCGAATTCCGTTCCTGAAATGGGCGTCCCTGCCTCTGGCACTTTCCACAGTGTTAGTGTTCTGGTCCCCGATTAATGAGAAAAGCTGGCTCAATGCAGCGTTTTTGCTGGTGATGGTTCTGGCCTATTACCTTTCCATTACAGCTTATTGCACACCGTATAATGCCTTGATCCCGGAGCTGGGACATACCCAGCAGGAGCGGCTTAACATTTCTACGGTGATTTCCTTTACATTCATTGCAGGAACTGCAGTTGCATACCTGGCACCAACTATCTGGGGTGCATTTATCCCGGCATTTGGACGTGTTGGCGCCATCCGTGTCACCTTCACGCTGATGGCAGTGGTGGCATTTATCTGCATGCTGATACCGGTATTTTGCATTCGGGAAAAGGATTACGTGGACACAGTTCCAGCAAAAGAGTCTGCTTTTCGCTCCCTGACTGCTACGTTTAAGAATGGAGAATTTTGTAAATTTGTGGGCTCCGATATTTTTTACTGGATCGCCCTTACCATGTTTCAGACAGGTCTGCCTTTCTTTGTGACCAGCCTTCTGAAGCTGCCGGAGACGATGACAACCCTGTATTTTGTGGGGATGACAGCATTGTCTTTGGTATTTTACATTCCGGTAAATAAGCTTACCCCGAAACTGGGTAAGAAAAAGATGATTCTATTTGCATTTGCTGTATTCAGTTTGGCTTATTTCTATACAGGATTTATGGGAAAAATGAGCTTTATTCCGGAAACCGTACAGGGATTGATCCTGACGGTGGTGGCAGCGCTGCCGATGGCGATTTTCGGAATTTTGCCCCAGGCGGTTGTGGCAGATATCGCCCAGAGTGATTCCATCACATCCGGAAGCAACAGGGAAGGAATGTTTTATGCGGCAAGAACCTTTGCATTCAAACTGGGCCAGAGTCTTTCCATGCTGATCTTTACTGCTGTTTCTACGATTGGAGCAGGAGAGGGAACTGGTTATAGAATCGCAGCCTTTGGCGCAGCGGTGTTTTGTATGGTGGGCGGAATTATTCTGGTGTTTTATAATGAGAAGAAGATTAATGGGATTATTGGGGGATAGTAATAAAGTATTAAGCCCTTCGTAAATTGTAACACACATGTCGCAGCACGCCTTTTTCAAAGATACTTTTGAATAAGTTGTGTTATCAGGAATGTGTGAATCGTGATGATTGTTTTTTATGATTTTATAAGCTGCTTGTAAGAGGAGTTTTGGAATGAAAATAATACAGGAAAACGAATATTTAGATACTATGAAAAATGAGGTGGAACCTTATTTAAAGGCTCATTGCCGAGAGGGGTACATTCCAGGAGCAGAAGACATTTACCATGAGAAAAATGGAATTATAGGAAAAATCCATGTGAAACGTTATCTGGCAGATGATCCAAAAGGGGTGGTTGTAATCAGCCACGGCTTCACAGAAGGTGCGCCAAAATATGAGGAGATGATTTACTATTTTTTACAGGCTGGCTATCACGTATACATGCCAGAACATATGGGACACGGCCAAAGCTACCGCCTGACAGCAGATCCTTCATTGGTACATATTGATATCTGGAAGCGGTATGTAAGGGATTTTTTGAAAGTATGCCACGAAATCAAAAGGGCATACCCGAAGCTGCCCGTGAACCTTTTGGCCCACTCCATGGGCGGTGCAATCGGCGTAATCGCCGCAGCCTGGGAACCCACTCTTTTTCATAAAGTGATATTAAGCTCGCCTATGATCAAACCGCTCACCGGAGGTGTGCCCTGGCCGTTGACCGTACTGATCGCCAATGCAGAATGCCTTTTGGGAAAGGAAGAGTCCTATGTCTTAGGCCAGAAACCCTACGACGGAACCGATACCTTCCAAACCAGCGCTGGCACCTCCGAATCTAAATTTGCAAGGTACAACGACCTGAGAAAAGAAAAACAGTTTCTCCAGACCTGTGCACCATCCTATGGCTGGCTGAAAGCAGCCATAAAAATGAGCTGGTATTTAAGATACCACGGCTGGAAGAAACTCCGGTCTCCTCTGCTCATTTTCCAGGCCGAAAAAGACGATTTCATATCCGTCCGCGCACTTCAGAAATTCGCAGCGAAAATCAGAAAGCGCGGTGTAGCTCCCTGTGAATATGTCTACATGCCCGGGACGAAGCATGAGATATATTGTGGCGGGGATGAGACGATGGAAGTATATTGGGATAAAATAGAAAAGTTTTTGGAAGAAAAATAAGTTTGGCGTTGCCTATAAACGAAAATTAGTCTCCTTAATCAAATATAAAAAATCTGGTTGAGGAGAAAGTTTTGCTTATAAAGTAAATAAAAATGTCAAGCTTATAAAGTAAATAAAAATTGATAAAACAGCGTACTTTTGTTAATTTTTATGAACATAAAAAATCAATAATTATAAGAAAGAAGTTTATCAGCGTAGGAAACTTTACTTTGCGTAGGTACTCAAAAAGTCAAATTTGTTATAGAATCTGCACATGGAGGTAGATATTATGAACCAATATGTTACAGGAACCATAATTAAAGAATTACGTGAAAGAAACAAAATGACACAATTACAGCTTGCTGATAAGCTGGGAGTCACAGACAAAACAATTTCCAAATGGGAAACTGGAAAAGGCTATCCGGATATTACGCTGCTGGAGCCAATTGCAGACGCTTTTTCCATATCTGTCACAGAACTGATCTCTGGCAGTACCGTGAGTAATGCAAATGTGTCAGCCAACATGCTCCGCTCAAAATTTTACGTCTACCCTGTATGCGGCAATGTGATCCATACCATGGGCGAAGCTGTCATACATTGCCACGGCGTGCAGTTGGCGCCCGCTGTCCCAGAAGAAACTGACGAGAATCATAAAATTTTTATCGAAAAAGTAGAAGCCGAATACTTCGTCTGCATTGATCATGATATGACGAAAAAACATTACATTTCCTTTATCGCAGCTGCATCCTCAGACCGCATGCAAATGGTTAAACTCTACCCAGAAGGAAATGCTGAAGCTAGGTTTAAAATCAACGGTGTGAAGAGAATTTTCTTCTACTGTAACAAAGACGGGCTTTTTTCAATAAATGTGGTGAAAGGACTAGACGACAGGGAGAAGTCCTATGATGATGTGGAAGAACGACGGGAACTGGAGAAAGTAGCAGGGATATTGTTTAGGTAAGGGAAAAAGAAACAAGTAAGTTACTGCTTATTGTTAACGTTCTGAGAAGCGTTTTAGGTGAATAAAGTTCACAGTAAAAACGAGAATTTCGGCGCAGAATCATGTGAATGAACTTCTATGCTTTGCGAAGCGTGCTGCTGATCAAGAGCGAATAGTAACTTGTGAATTGAAATTGAGAGGTTGTATATTAATGAAAGAATATACAATCTTTTTTTTGTATGTTACTATTAATGAAAATAGATTGATATTCATTCCATAAAATATCATCAGATCGGGGAACAACAAATGAACTATAAGAATGTAAAAATAGACAAAACGGCAAAAATTGCGAAGCAGTCCGTAATCATCGGTGATGTAACAATCGGTCGCGACAGCTGCGTGCTATACTACAGCGTAATCCGCGGAGATGACGCGCCAATCGCAATCGGCGAGGAAACCAACATCCAGGAAAACTGCACGATCCACGTCAGCCGAGGCCTGCCAGTCTATATTGGGAATAATGTCACAATCGGTCACAATGCTGTAATCCATAGCTGCACAATCGGCGACCGCACTTTAATTGGAATGGGTGCCATAATTCTTGACGGCGCAAAAATTGGTAGCGACTGCATCATCGGAGCCGGAAGCCTCGTCACCAAAAACACCATCATCCCAGAAGGTTCCCTGGTAATGGGAAGTCCTGCGAAGATTAAGAGAAATCTTACATGGGAAGAGAAAATAGGGATTTTGGAGAATAGTAAGGAATATGTGTGTGTGGCGGAAGAAATGTGGAAGCAGGGAGTGTTGTAAACAAATTAATATTGCGAGATGTATGTGGTTACATCTCGCAATAATGAAACTATTGATTTTCTTTATCTATAAATTTTTTATAGTGTATACGCATATATGATTTCATGCGTTCACCCATAGAAAGCTGTGTTGATTCTGAAATACTTAGTGCTTTTCGCTGTTCATTGTCAATTGATTCTGAGATACATATATTTCCAGTATCAGGATTAAATGATATTAGGTGGCGGTCAAATAAAGCATCATGATTAGCACATAAAAGTAAACCGTTATTTGCATCTATACGTTCTTCTCTGGAAGATTCAGACCATTCTTTAATGTGACTTGCACGTAATACCGATGTTGTGGAAATATTGCAAAGGTTGCAGTGATGACGTTCAAGAAGAAGTAGTCTTCGAAAGGAGCCTTGTGAAACGCGTGTTTTTACAATTCTTTCAATATCTGTTCCAGCATTCGGGGTATTATTAAGGGTATTTTGCAATGCAATTGTTTTAGCATCGTCATACATGACATCTTTTGAAATGATTTGATGTTGTAATTGAATTGCTAATGCTGAATTATATGAAGGATTTAGTACTGCAAAGTTTATATTATGAGAACCATGTGTGTCAGTAATAGAATATAGGTGATTGCACAACTCTGAGGGGATGAGTATGGCAAGGTAGCGCAAATAATCATATCTCAGCATGACAAGAGCATCGTCCTGGAAGGCATATCTTTGGAGTAAAGTAAAGGATTCTTTCGAATCTGGTATATTAATCTGAACTTGCGTGCCCTTGTGTCCGTATTTTTTGTATGCAGAACTGTGAAGGGTTAAATCCCAATTTGATAGATAAGGTGGCACATCAATTGAATGGCGAAAAAAATATGTGTTTCCATCTGAAGAGAGACGGCTTAAAGGATTGTTGATAGCACAAAGATAGCTCAAATTATTATCATATAAATCTATGTCAATACTCTGAGGAGGAGTTGTAGTATTACTCAGACCTTCAAAGAAAAATAATTTCGCCTGTTCTCCTGTGACATCTATATGTGTCTGGTTGACTTTTAGAATAGTATTATTGGCGCTGATTCTTCGTTTCTCTTTTATAATATTCTGATTGGAAAGCTTCTTCACAAATACACCCTGGAAAACATCTGGATTAAGTGGAGTATCTGGAATATGTATATAATTTAGAAAATTATTTAATAGATCAATAATTAATTTATACATGTGCATATATTCCCTTCTTTAATTTTGTATATATTATAGCAAACAAGATGAAAAGTGTATACAGAAAATTATATAAAAGAATCTATTTACACCCTGATAAAAACATTATATAATACCTATATTAAATGGAGGAAATTTTAATGACGAATATAAAGAAAAATAATTGCGGAAGACCTGCAGGAAGAATAAAAACTGCAAAAATAGAAATATCAATTGAACCGACAGTAAAAGATGAATTTATGACATTATTGCGTAAAGAAGGAAAAACTGCTTCTGTAGAAATTGGGTTATGGATCAGAGAGTACATAAAAAATAATAAGCTTGGGGAGGAAGAATAGATGAATGTTGTATCACTCTTCAGCGGACTTGGAGGACTTGATAAAGGTTTTGCAGATACCGGTTATAATATTGTCTGGGCAAATGATTTTGATAAGTACGCGGTACAGACATATAAGGCTAATTTTGGTGATCATATTGTTTTAGGAGATATAAATGAAATTCCATTAGAAATTATACCAGACTGTGATATTCTTATAGGGGGATTTCCCTGCCAGCCCTTTAGTATGATGGGACAACAAAAAGGTTTTGAGGACACAAGAGGAACCTTGTTTTTTAGAATAGCAGAAATAGTGGATGATAAAATTAAAAGAGGAAAGAAGCCGAAAGCGATTATTCTTGAAAATGTCCGCTCTTTACGGACTCATAATAATGGAAAAACATATAAAGAAATACACAGAGTATTACAAGACGTGCTCGGATATAATGTGTTTTGTGATATATTAAATTCAGCCGACTATGGAATACCACAGACAAGAAATAGAACTTACATAGTGTGTTTTGACAACCAGAATGCAAAATTCATATTTCCGCAAAAAGAAAAACTTAAAAAAACTTTACAGGATTTATTAGAGCCGGAAGTTGATAATAAGTATTTTTTGTCAGATAGAATATTACCCACAATATTATCTAATGGAACTGGTGGATATAAAGCAAAATCAGAAATAGATCTTGAGATTGCAAGACCTTTATGTGCAACTATGGCGAAGATGCACAGAGCATGTCAGGATAATTATGTCACACAAAAGGGAAAGATAAGAAGACTTACGCCGCGCGAGTGTGCAAGATTGCAGGGATTTGAAGATTCTTTTGTGATTCCAGTGTCTGACAGCCAGGCGTATAAGCAATTTGGGAATGCAGTTACAGTTAATGTGTCAAGAGCTGTTGCCCAATCGGTAAAGAGTACATTTATAAATCTTGGAGAGTGGGTAGACTGATATGGAATACAAAAACGATAAATGTGAGTTTACTGCGTTTGTAAAAGCAGGACTTGATAGTAAAGAGCAGGAAAATATAGAAATTTGTATTGAAAGAGTAACGAAAACTGTAAAAGAGGACTTCCTTAATGCAAGGGCCAGATTATATAAGGACGAGGTAAAGAACGATGCAGAAGTTATGACTGCATTCAGAAGATTATCCGTTATATGTAATGAAAATGTACAGCAGTGTTATGAATGTCCTGTAAGCAAATATTGTAATACTTATATTGAGAACGCCAGAAAAAATGTTAATGATGATTCACTAAAGATGATAGATTTGTTTTGCGGAGCAGGTGGGTTGTCGTTAGGATTTACACAGGAAGGATTTGTTACTACCTTGGCAAATGATATCCAGGATTGTTGTGTGGATACATATGCACATAACCATCCGGAGACACCCAGAGACCATATTATATTGGGAAACATAAAAGATGTGGTAAACGAGCTTGATGAATTGCTGGATGGAAGAAGTGCTGACATTGTTATTGGTGGACCACCTTGCCAGGGATTTAGTATGGCTAACAGACAGAGGCTGATAGACGATCCGAGAAATCATCTTTATAAAAGTTATGTTGAAGCAGTAAAAAAAGTTCAGCCTAAATTTTTTGTCATGGAAAATGTCAAAGGGATGCAATCTGTAGCAGAACAGGTAAAAGATGATTTCCGTGCAATCGGGTACTCTGTAGAGTGCCATATACTAAATGCAAAGAATTTCGGAGTGCCTCAAAATCGTGAAAGACTAATATATATAGGTAATTGTCTTGGAATTGATAATGAGAAAATCTTCAATGAGATATTTGAACTTAGCGAAAAGATACCGGAATATAATCTGGGTGATGCTTTATTTGGACTTAGGAAATTGGAAGCTTCAAGAGTGAAAAACTCTACAGAAAGCGGCTCGATAGAAAGTGGATACAAAATAGAAAAGAATTATTGTACTGAAACAAATGATTATATTTCTTATATTAATCAAGGCAGAGTAATTGATGTGGTTTCAAATCATAAGGCCAGATACAACAATGACAGGGATATTGAAATTTTTGGACGAATGGAACCGGGAGATCGTTCAGATGACCCTAAAATAGCAGATATCATGCCTTATGCCAGAAGAAATGGAATTTTTAAGGATAAATATTTTAAACTGGAAAATGATAAGGTTTGTAAAACGATAACTGCGCATATGAAATTTGACTGCAATATGTATATACATCCTACCCAGGCAAGAGGATTAACGCCAAGAGAAGCGGCAAGAGTACAGTCTTATCCTGATGATTATTTTTTCAGAGGGGCATATACGAAGACATATATGCAGATAGGAAATTCTGTTCCGCCACTTTTGGGAAGGGCAATAGCACAAGTGATAAAAGGCTATATGAAAGGCGGTAATGCTTGATGAATTTTGTAGAAGCAATAAGAGTAATAAAGAATATAATTCCACAGTGTTCTGCAAACGAATATGATGGAATACTGGTAAAAAGACTGGAAGCGTCTAATACCCTGGATGAGGGGAGAACAACTAATCAGACACACATAGCAATATCTGGAGAACAGATGAATATGTTCCCGTATCTCATGGCTGATGGTTATTTTAACTGCGATTATAGTGAAAAAGATGAACAGTTAAAAAAATATTTTATAACACAGATCCCACTTTACATTTACCAGGACAATATTTCATATTTAGAGGCTGATGAGAAAAGCGGAATCATTTTTGACGAAAATAAAAAAAGTTGTGTTTGTGCAAGCGTGGTAAGAAGTAGGAGAAAAGAACAGGCAGATCAAGTACAACTTTCATTGATTACTAGTGATGATGTGGATTTTGTTAAGTTTAGAAAGTTGTTACACACCGGAGACTTTCTGGTGATCTTGAAACATAAAGAGAGGTTGAGTTATGATTGTATTGGAATAAGAGCAGCTGATGAAAATAATGGAGAGTATCATCTTTCTGTGCTAAACAACAAATTTTACAAATTACCGACTAATACGAAAGTTGATATAAAGAAATATATTAAAATTAAAGATTCCAAAGTTGAAAATAGAAATTTTACAATCTCGGAATTAGGAAACATTCTTAAAGAAATGTATAGTAATGCAGAAAATAAAATGCAAGTGGCTTCTATCCATATTTTCGGAATAAAGTACGGAAAAAACATTATTCAAAAGGCATTCAAATCATTGGATATAGTTAAAGCTGCTGGAATAAATGAATCATACTCTACAGAATTACAAAAGGCTTTGAATATATACAGATGTCTTGAACAGAATTCATATGGTATTTATATTTCAGATGAGAATGCGATAAAAGAAGAAAAAGAAGTTTTTGGCGAGAGAAAAACAGGAGCAGAAAATATACTTTTGTATGGAGTCCCAGGATCTGGTAAAAGCCATGAAATAAAAACAAAATATTGTAATGATGAAAAAATGATGGAAAGGGTTGTTTTTCATCCCGATTATACATACTCAGATTTTGTGGGGCAGATATTGCCGAGAGTGGAAAAAGATAAAGACGGCAATGAGAAGTTAAAATATGTGTTTACACCAGGACCATTTACCAGAATGTTAAAGAAAGCACAAGAAGATCCCAGTAATCATTATTATCTTGTTATAGAAGAATTAAATCGTGGCAATGCACCTGCAATATTTGGAGAGATATTTCAGTTACTGGATCGAAAAGATGAGGATGAATTTCCTGCAGAAGAAGTTGGGGAGAGTGAATATGGAATTTCAAATTATGATGTTGCAAAAGAGGTATATGGGGATGAAAATCACCCGGTAAGGATTCCTTCCAATATGAACATTCTGGCAACAATGAATACGGCTGATCAGAATGTGTTTACACTGGATACTGCGTTCTTGCGAAGATGGAGTACAAGACAGATAGAGAATAATTTTGAAAAATCTGAACATTCAAAAGATATGATTGATGGTACAAAAGTAAGTTGGGGGACCTTTGCTACTGTAATTAACGATATGATTATTGATAGTAATACTGACATGGTAAGCTCTGCAGATAAGTGTTTGGGAATATATTTTGCAAAGAAAAAAGAATTGGATGCAGATAAGTTCTCTGAAAAAGTGCTTAAACATCTATGGGATAATGCTTTTAGAATGGATCCGACAGTAATATTTAATGAGAGCTGTAAATCTCTGGAGGATGTGGTTAGTAAGTATGAAACAAGTGAAGCTGATAAATTGGAATCTGTATTGAGAACAGAAGTCTATGAGAAGATGCTTTTAAAAATGAAGCAGCGAAATATAGAAAATGATGAAAAGTAGGTGGTGATTTTTTGAGGAAAGTTGATATAAGAAGCAAGTGCAGAGTGAATTCTAATTGTGAAAAGGATACATTTGTTGGATTGAGATGTAGTGATGGCGATATTAGTATCAACTTTCCGATAGGTTATCATATATCTGAAGACGACAATGAACTTCGCAAGGACATTATGTTACTATTTACAACACTTTCGGCTAATACAAAGCGAAAGGAATCAGATGTTCTTAGACAAGGAAATGCTTTTGATGAAATGGAATTTCCGTTGCAGTCATATTTATATCTTATAAAAGATTTTTTTGCAAGAGGTTATTATAAAGAACAGGAAGTTTCATATAAAGTTGCTAAAAAAGGAAAAATAAATTGGAACAGAACAATAAAAACTCAGAAGTCTTATGTACAGGGTACAGATGTATTTTATCTGGATTTTGTAACAAAGAACGATCGTGTTAAAGAAAATGAACTGATTACATTAATACATGAGTATTGTGTGTATGAGAGTTTTGAACAAATGGGATGGCTTTTTACCAGAATAATGCCAGAAAAACCACGAATTATAAAGCGGGACAGAATCTTCCGTTCGGTTCTTAAAGAAAAGCTTGCAAATACATATAATGATAAAAATCGCATATTGTTTAGACATATGTTGGCAATTATTGATTTTGAGGGAGATAGAAATTCTGACAAGACTTATAGATACGGAACTTATCGCTTTGAATATGTCTGGGAAAAAATGATTGATAAAGTATTTGGTATAGAAAATAAAGCTGATTATTTTCCGAAGACTTCATGGTGGATTGATAAGACGAAACATGAAAATGCTTCTCTTGAACCAGATACGATTATGATAAGTGGAACAAATGTGTACATTCTTGATGCAAAGTATTATAAATACGGAGTAACTGGAAATACCAGGGATCTTCCTGAATCAACATCAATTAATAAACAGATTACATATGGGGAGTATGTAGCTACTGAGAAAAAATTTAAGAAAAAACATGGAGATAACATGAGGGTGTATAATGCATTTCTTATGCCTTTTGATTCGTTGAAAAGGAAATGTCCAGATAATTCCCAGATGCTTAAAATAGGAGAAGCAATAAGTAATTGGAAGGATAATTCAGAAGAATATCAGAAAATACAGGGAATTCTCATTGATGTTAAATCTTTAATGAGTATAAATGTCCGGCAGGAAATGAATGAAATAGAAAAATTGGCGAAGTTAATTGAAAGCTGATTGTTGAGGTGATTTTGTGACTGATGTTTTAACAAAAGAACAGCGGCATAAGAATATGAAAAATATTCGCGGAAAAGATACCAGGATAGAAGTTATATTAAGAAAAGCCTTATGGAATAAAGGTTATCGGTATCGGAAAAATTACAAAAAATTACCTGGAAGTCCAGATATTGCGTTGACAAAATATAAGATTGCGATATTCTGCGATGGAGAATTTTTCCATGGAAAAGATTGGGAAAAGTTAGAATTGAAATTAAAGAATAGTAATAACAGTGAATTCTGGATTAAGAAAATATCACGTAACATGGAGCGAGACGACGAGATAAATAAAAAGTTAAACTATGAAGGATGGACTGTTATCCGATTTTGGGGAGAAGATATAAAGAAATATACGGATGAGTGTGTTAAAACAGTGGAAGAGGCAATATTTGATGTGATTATTTGTGATAATGATGAAGGTTAAATTTGGAGGTGCTGACATTGCAGATTGATAAAATTCCCAAAATATTTATATCATATTCATGGAGTAGTGATGCACTTGTACTTGAGCTTGCGAACAGATTGGTTTTCCATGGGGTAGATGTCGTCCTTGACAAATGGGATTTGAAAGAGGGAAATGATAAATATGAATTTATGGAAAGGTGTGTTAATGATTCGAGTATTACAAAAGTACTCATAATTTGTGATAAAGCATACGCACAGAAAGCAAATGACCGTACTGGAGGTGTAGGAGATGAAACAGTAATTATTTCCAGTGAAGTGTACGGAAATGCAAGACAAGAAAAGTTCATCCCAATTATTGCAGAGCGAGATGAAGAGGGAAAGGAATATGTACCAACTTATATAAAAACCAGAATATATATTGATCTTTCGAATCCGGAAAAATATGAGGAAGAATATGAGAAACTTCTTCGAAATATATATGAAAAACCTCAGTTTGTAAAACCACCTCTTGGAAAGAAACCAGAATGGTTGGATGAGGAAAAGACTAATTTTTTTCCAGTAAAAGATTTGATTCGTCAAATCAGAGGAGGTAATACATCAATTAAACGAAAGAGCTGCATAGCAAGATTTCAAGAAGCATATATTGAGGTTTTAAAATCTTATTATATTTGTAATGTAAAACCAGAAGAAGCATATAATAATTTCCTAAATACAAAAACAGTACGTGATATATATTTGGAATTTGTAGAAACGATTGCCGAAACCGAAAGCAATTATGCGGAGACGCTTGCAGAATCTTTTGAGTACTTATATAACAAATTAACTTGTGTAAAAACATTTAATCCACAGGCATATTCTGCAAATAAGAATGATTTGGATGTATATAAAATTCTTTTGTGGGAATTGTTCATCTGTGTTATTGCTTATTTACGTCATATTAAAGACTATGAGGCAATAAATATATTGCTAACATATACATATTTTTTAGAGAACAGTCTTTTTGGTGGAGAAATTAAACAAACTAATTATACAACATTTAGACATCATAGTTTTGTCATTGAAGAACATTATAAGCCAATGTCTCAAATGAAAGATAAGTATACTTTAGTTGGCAATATTATTTGCAGTCAAAGAGAAAAATTTCCGATATATACGGCAGAAGCAATTGCAGAAGCAGATTTATTTTTATATCAGGTTTGTAATGCCTATGATCTTCCTAAAAATGAGCGAATTTGGTATGGCACTTGTTGGTTTCCTACATGTTATATTTATGTTGAAAATAAAGGGCTAGAATGGGAAAGAATGAAGTCACGTAGATATTGTAAAAAAATGGAGGTATTATTTGGCGTAAATGATATTGAAGAACTAAAGGGAAAAATAGAAAAATGTGTGTATAATTCTGAAATAAGTTATTTAAGGGGATGGGATGCTGCGCCTACTATCTTAAACTATATTAAAGTTGAGGATATTGGAACCTTAAATTGATATACGTTATGAAATGGGATTAAATGTCTGAAATTACTAAAGAAGATGCATATTTACGTTTCAACAAGGAACTTATGAAAACAGTTAGAGTAGTTGCAGCTGTAATAAAAACTGTTAATGAAAATGACGAACCCATTATTTTATTGGACGATTGTGACGCACATCTTGCAGAAAGCCTTTTTAAACATGCTCTAGGAATTTTGCACCTTATATTGGATTTACAGAAGCAGAGGTAAAGACGCTTACCGAGAAATATAACCAGGATTATGAGAAGAAAATAACGGGAGGAACCCACCATGGGACATTTCTATTTCATCCGGCACGGGCAGACCGTGTGGAATGTTGAGAACAAAATTTGCGGGGCTACAGACAGTCCGCTTACAGAATATGGACGCGAGCAGGCAAAGGAGACGGGACAGAAGATTCTTACAGAGGGGGTTAAGGCAGATGAAATCCTCTGCTCTCCGCTTAGCAGGGCAGCGGATACTGCCAGGTTGATTTCGGAAATGACAGGAATTCCATACAGGGTGGAACCAAGGCTGATTGAGCAGAATTTTGGAAAATGGGAGTCCACTCCCCGGGATGGGAAGGATTTCAAGAAAGCAAAGGAGTTTTTTGCATGCAGTCATGAAGGCGGAGAATCCACACTCAGGCTGGCGCAGAGAATCTATAATCTTCTTGATGAAATAAAAGCAGAGTCCGATAAAAAGACCTACATCCTGGTTGCTCATAACGGAATCGCCAGAGTGGTACAGTCCTATTTTACGGATATGACAAATGAGGAATATGCTGCATTTGGAGTAAAAAACTGTGCTGTGGTTCGATATGATTTTAAATGACAAAAGAATATTCGGAATATGAATGATTATTTTGAAACGGTAAGTAATCTTGAGGTAATTAAGCTGGATAAGAAACGAATAACTCTGTGCCATTATCCTAATTAAAGAGGCAAACGAAGGAGAACAGGGAAAAGAGACTGGAGAATAAACCAAATGATAGTTAATAAATGTTCGGAAATTTTATTAGCAAAATCAAAAAAATTATATGGGAACTACCGGGATAACTGTACAGTTGTCCAGAGAATGCTGGAAAAATATAAAAAGTTATATCCTAATATTTCTGATTATTCTATAATGCATTTTATCGATATTGCAGAATTTTGTGATATGATAATGGATAAGCAGAAACTGGAAAATCTGAATGAAGATGAGTGCTACTGCCTTTTGTCCGCAGCGTTATTTGCACATATTGGATTTGGCTTAAATCAGGAAATTATGAATAGATATGTAGACAAGCTTGGAATTCAGAAGCAGGCAGAAGAGCTTACGTTCTTTCCGGTTATGAGTAAATATCATGTTTTGTTCAGTGCATGCCTGTTGGAAGAATACGGTGATATATTTGAATTTCCATCAGATCTGCATAAATATGCCATAATCCGTATGCTTCACTTTATCGGTGGAAATGGTACAGCACCTGTTCAGTTAGAAGAAGCTTTGGTGTTGAACAATCAAAATGTTATCAGTCTGAAGGAACTGGCGGCTGTGTTAGCTGTTGGAAATCAGCTGGCAGAATTAAAAAATGCAAATATTGATTTGAGCTATGACAAGTTCGACAAATATAATTCCGAAGAAATCGTTGGATTTGTTGAAAGAAACGTGGTAAGAAGTATTAAGGTAAAAGATGGCAAACTGGTGATAGAAGCAGGCGGTTCGGATTCGGCTTATACACTGATTGAGCGGAAGGTAAATTTAATTATTGATAATTTTGGGAAAATTGTCAGTAGTCTGTCTAATCGGTCAGACCACAGTTTTGATTTTTTTTCTATTGCTTCCATAGAGCTTCACCGCCTTCCGTCAGCGGAAACAGCTGAAAAAATCTATCTGAACAAAGAAATCGAAGAATCATGGACAGATGAGGACAGGGAACTGTTTCAGAAGCTTTCTCCTGAGGAAAGAGTGTTTTATGCCGATTATTTATCCACAGAATTCGAGACAACCAAATTCCTTGTAGAGTTCGCGAAAACCAACAAAGCCGTACTGGAAGGATTAGAGTACAGAGTGAAATCACCGAAATCCTTGTACAATAAGCTTTATCAGAGAGTAGAGAAATCCTTCTTTGATTCGCTGGCGGATGTAGTCCGTTATACGATCATACTGGATCCGGAAGATTATGTAGAACAGATCCGTTCTGTTATAACGGCTTTGTCTGAGAAAAACTGGAAAATTTATGCATTAAAAAATTATTGGACCAATGACGGTTTTCCATACAATGGCGTGAATACCAAATTTAAAAATCCGCGCAACTACCGAATTGAAATCCAGTTTCATACAAAGGAAAGCTTTGATGTGAAAATGAGCAAGGAAGACCACGACTTGTATGAGCAGAGAAGAGTCCTTGAGCCTGGATGTGATGAGTATAACAGGATATTGCAGCTGCAGCTGAACTTATATTCTAATATGGAGTATCCAAAAAACATTGCACTTTTAGATAATATTTGAACAAATTAAGGAAAAGGGGAAGAAATATGTTTTCTTTAAAAGAAAAAGAAGTAAATACTGGACGCCAGAGAGAGCTTGACCTGGTAAAAGGCTTTCTGATGATCATGATTGTATTTATACATTCCTTTCAGACAATTGCAGGTGCAGCAGCGGCAGAGTCAAGTGTACATAAAATTATGTTTGCCCTGTTTATGCCTACCGGAGCCTGCTTATATCTGTTTACCATGGGTTTTGGAAGTGTTTTTACACGTCATTCCCAGCCAAAGGACATGGTCAGAAACGGTATAAAACTGTTGATTTACCAAGGCATAAGCAATTTGTGCTATGCGGCAGTCATGACGGTCAGTTACGCCATAAGAAATTCCATTACAGGGGAAGTGGCAGGCAGCAGGGAAGTATTTGAAGCAAGTCGGTATTTCATGCTTACATTTGTGAATATCTTTTTCATATCCGGTATGTGCTACCTTGTACTTGCTTTGTACAGGAAATTTAATGTAAAACTTGGCGGTTACATAATAAGTGCATTGATAGTGGGAATCGTAACACCTTTTACCAAACTGCTGGTTTCTGATAATCAGGCACTTAACTGGCTTCTGGATATGACCTTTGGGGGAAAAGGTGAGACAAGCTTCTGCTTTTTTCCATATCTGAGTTATGTATTTTTAGGATATGTTTTTGCAAAAGTAATCAGAAGAGTACCAGAGGATGAAAAAGGAGCTTTTTACAAAAAGAGCGGTCTGGTATGCGGAATCGTAGCGGCAGCCTGGTTTGTAATCTGCATCGTAATGCATCCGGGTGTTGACGGATTCTTTAATTATATGATCGAACAGTATCGAACTCCCGGACTTGTGAAAGTAGTGGGAACCTTCTGCAGCATTATCCTTGTATTTGCAGTGGCATTTTTTCTCATGCCGATTATAGAAGGTGAAATGTAGAGCGAGAGTCCCGTTTGTAACCCAAGAGTCTCTCTTTGTAAATGAAAATCTCATTTTGTAAACGA
>NZ_JBCPGE010000038.1:5249-48577 GCF_040914025.1 Ruminococcus sp. RTP21484sp1_RTP21281st1_A8_RTP21281_210402 | reverse complement strand
CTTTAGAGTCTCAATAATTTTGTGGGCAGCAATATTGCCAGCGTCTCAAGGGTTATGGTTCACTCCCCAATGCCAATCCGATCAGTCTATCCGCCTGATCTGCCATGAATAACGGAATATTCAACACATCATTGTCCAGTTTCAGATTATCCAGTGAGAAACGGATGCGTAGCTTGACCTTATCAGGGAACAGTTCCTTGAACTTCTTCATACTCTTGCTGGTTGTGTTTGCTTCGGATTTGACCTCCACGGGAAAGATGTCGTTCTCCCACTGAATGAGGAAATCCACTTCGTAAGGTGGGTTGTTCTGGCTCCAATAACGAGGCATGACTTCAAACTGAGTAATTAAAGTCTGCAACACAAAGTTTTCGGTTAATGCGCCTTTGAATTCAGTAAAAAGACGGTTGCCTTCGCCAAAAGCAGTGGGGGCCAACTGTGCCAGACGGCGAAGCAATCCCACATCCACCAGATAAATTTTGAAAGCCGACAAGTCATCGTAAGCTGCAATCGGCAGGCCAGGAGCTGAGCTGCGATAAATTTTATGCACTAAACGGGCATCCACCAGCCATTGTAAGGCATTCTCGTACTCACGGGCTCGTGCACCTTCCTTGACCACTTTATAGATAAACTTCTTGTTCTCTCTTGCCAGTTGAGACGGAATGGATTTCCAGATCATTGAGATTTTCGGGAACTCGCTGAGATTAGGATGTTTGGCAAAATCACGCTCATAGGCTCCGAGGATTCCGGATAATGCTTCCTGCATAGCAGAAACATCCCGTGCCTCCGTCCACATCAATACCGACTCCGGCATACCACCGGTGACATAGTACATTTTCAGCTTCTCATACAGCGGATTAAAGAAGGCGTCAGGGATGGGTTCAAGGGTGTCCACCTGTTCCAGATACTGTGCCAGGTTTTCATCACCGTTGGCAAGCAGGAATTCATTAAAGGTCATCGGGTCAATCTGCATAAAGTTGACCTTACCGACCGGAAAAGAAGAGGGTTTCGCCAGAGCAATACCTAACAGAGAACCGGCGCAGGCAACGTGATACTGCGGTGCGTTCTCGCAAAAATACTTCATAGAGTTAATGACCTTAGGGCAGTCCTGCACCTCATCAAAGATGATAAGGGTTTTTTCAGGCACAATTTTTTGACCGCTTGCCAGCATAAGGTTTTGTAGAATCCGGTCCACATCCTTGGTTGTTTCAAAAAATTGCTTATATTCTTCATTTTCGTCGAAGTTAAAGTAAGCTGTATTTTCATAATAACGTCTGCCGAACTCTTTCAGAATCCAAGTCTTTCCTACCTGACGTACGCCCTTCAATATTAAAGGCTTGCGGTAGGGAGAATTCTTCCAAGCCAGCAACTTTTTTAAGATAAATCGTTCCATAGAATCACCTGTCACATTTTTATTGGAGTTTTATGCTTGATAATCACATTTTTATTAGAGTTTTGTGATTAATAATCACATTTTTATTAGAGTTTTGTGTTTAATAATCACACTTTTATTATATGCGAAATTCATGAAATTACAACCGAAAACACAAAATTATTTAATTTTAATGCTTAGCAATCACACTTTTATATGAGAAAGGACTGGAAATGGATTGCTCCATTTCCAGCCCTTTCCCTCATTGCGGTATATTTCACCCGAATTCGGTTGCTGTAGCCGCTACGGCGCCCTCATCTGGGCGAAATCTCCCACAAATTATGACGCACATCTTGCAGAAAGCCTTTTTCAAACATGTGCTAAGATTGCAGAATTCCGGCAGCGCGAAGATTTGCCAGAAGTGTATTTAGCTGTGTCACAGCATCCTCTGTACCAGTAGCATCTGCCACTGCCGCTGCCGGAGTTGGCGCTGGGCCGGTTGGACCAATCGGGCCGTCTGCTCCGACAGGACCGGTTGGGCCTGTCGCTCCGGCTGGACCGGTTGGGCCTGTTGCTCCGGCTGGACCGGTTGGGCCTGTTGCTCCGGCTGGACCGGTTGGACCTGCTTCTCCAGCGGGACCGGCGAGGCCTGTTGCTCCGGCTGGACCGGTTGGGCCTGTTGCTCCGGCTGGACCGGTTGGGCCTGTCGCTCCGGCTGGACCGGTTGGGCCTGTTGCTCCGGCTAGACCGGTTGGGCCTGTCGCTCCGGCTGGGCCGGTTGGGCCGGTTGAGCCTGTCGCTCCGGCGGGGCCGGCTTCTCCGGCTGGGCCCATAACTCCTGGCATGCCCGGCTCTCCCTGCGGGCCCATAGGACCTGCAGGGCCTACTGCTCCCTGGCATCCTCTTGGTCCCATAGGACCAGTCACACCGGGACACCCTCTTGGACCAACAGGTCCCATAGGACCGGTTGCACCACGAGGCCCTGTGGCTCCCTGTCCCGAACAACTGCAATCGCAGCCGCAGCGATTATTGTTTCCAAAACAGGATGTACAGGTGATATCACCAGAAGCTTCCTTTTCAGAAGAATTTTTCTGATTATGACGATCAAAAAACATACACATTCTCCCATAACAGCTTAGATATTCACTATCAATATATGAAATACTAACAATACAGGTGAATTTTCCCTCTCACTCCATACCCCAAACATCCCTGAAATACTTCTCATTTCCAATAACTGCCTGATGCAGAGGCTTCAATACTCTTGCCTTTTTATGAAATTCAAACGCCTCCCTGTGCCTTCCCGCTTTATCCAGACATACGCACATCTGTATCGCAGGTATAAAATCATGACTGTCTGCAATATAAAAACCGCCGTTTTTCTTTTTCCGTGGCGCAAGAAAAGCCTGCTGGTACCAGTATGCTGCCGTCACGTACTCCTTTTTTTCCATAAACAATCTTCCTATCTCACAACAGATCTCCGCTCTCGGAACATCCATTGTAAAGCTGTAAAAAAGTATATCAAAAGCAGCTGCATTCTCTCCCATTGCCTGATAACAGCAGGAAAGAACCAGACAGCTGTTCAGTTTATTCTCTATCCAGCCATCTGGTTCTTCCAGAAATTTTTTTAAAATTAAAATTGCATACTCATATTGCTTATGATAAAAAAGCTCCCGCCCATAATAAAAGAAATGTCTCGGTTCCATTTTTTCACCGGAATCAATCATCTGCTCATATATATGCAGATTGCGAAAAGACTCTCCTGCCTTTATTTTCCGATGCTCAATCACCACATCCGAATATAAAATATTCCCCGCCGGAACAACCGTTTCGTGGACGCGCCCCTGCCATCTGAAATTTCGGGAAGTCTTCATAATACGCTCTCTATAATAAGAAAACGTAACATGATCCCATTCATCAAATCCCACTGCATAATCCATCATAACCACATCCGTATCTGAATCCATGCTCTCTTTCAACCTGAGCAGCTTCTCCTGATTTTCCGGCGTAATGACGTCATCTGCATCCAGCCACATCCAATAATCCGTATCTGCTTTTTCCGTAATAAAATTGCGGGCAGCAGAGAAATCATCTTTCCATAAAAAATCATAAACCTCATCGGTAAACTCCCTGGCAATCTCCTTCGTTTTATCCACCGATCCGGTATCGCAAATATAGATTTTGTCCACAAGCTTGCTCATCGGCGTGAGGATTCTGCGAAGTACCGCCTCCTCATTTTTTACAATCATACACAGGCCAATTGATATCATTCCAAATATCCTTTTTTCAATAGCCTATGCAGGACAAATTACTTTTATTCCCATTTGCCGCTTCCGGATATCCGCATTTTTTCCAGCAATAACGCTTTCCTTACGGATTACCTGTCATTTGTGTCAGTGACAAAGTCTCCAAAATCTGGGAAAATAAAAATACAAAACATTCCACATAGAAAAGAGGTGCTGAATATGAGAAAAAAAATATGGAAAATACTACCTCTTGTGACCGGACTTGTGCTTCTGACTGCCAGTAGCGCTCTCACCGTTCATGGAGAAAGTAACAACACCATTGACGTAACCCTGTTCAAGCTTAACCTTCCGGATGACTGGAGCTATGATCCGAATGATATCAGCGATTATGAATACACCTGCTCTGTCAGCGTATTCGAAGGTGCAGACAAGGACAGCTCACAAAATGATTTCACCATTAAAGCAAATGAAGAATCAAGCTACTCTTTCCGCAAATATCTGCAAACCTCCGATATCGATCTTCATGACTATGCAGACGGCACTATTGAAAAAACAACCATTGGCGATGTGGATTATATACGAACCACAGACATGTTTGACAGAATTTACTACATTTATCGTCACGAGCCATCCGGTGTGACCTACAAAGTTATCATTTCCGGAGAAGAAAATGATTCTGTCAGAAACGTTTTTAACAATCTGGAACTGAACTTAGAGGACACCGGCAATGTAGAAGCACCTTACCCCTGGGATGGAACTCCATTCACACCGGCTCCGCAGAGTATAGCTGTTGGAGATTATACCGTCACTCCGGAGTATATTCCATTTAGTGTTTCCCAGAACGGATTTGAGATCATGCGTCACCAGTTTGCAATATCTGGAGACCGGATGTATCATCAGCTGAATAATACTCTGGAAACTTACGAATATACTGGAAGCACCCTGAATCTTCTTTCTTCTGATACAATGGACGAGCAGGGAATGGATCTTTTTACAGACACGGACGGAAAACTTTATATTTCCCGTAACGGTGGAAAAGGAATTGTTATGAAAGACGGGCAGACCATATTGGAGACCGGCACAAGTGGTTACCTGTCTGTACACCCATCCGGTGCCTGGGGCATTACCAGCTACCTTGGCTATGATACGGAAAAAGTAACCTTCCAGGACGGCAGCGTGCTTACAGAGCCCTGGATCTTAACCTCCATGAATGATGACGAGGCACGAACCGGTATTTTTAAATTTGTCAGCCTGGTTGAGATCAGCAATGATCATATTATGGTATACGGACGTCTTGCAGGAGATGACACCCCATCGAAAATAGCAGTTTATGATCTGGATGGCAACCAGCAGCTGCTTCTTGGCGGTGACCAGCACGAGGATCCTGCTTATTTCGGAAGTCTCACGGGAATAGCTGAGACAGCGAATGGCTATATTGCAGCAGATGGAAATATGCGAGAATTCTACTTCTGGTCAAAGGACGGAACTCTCCTCGCCGAAGTAGACTGCTACGATATGTTTGGAACCAGATACCCCTGGATTGAAGATATGAAAGTTGCAGAGGATGGTTCTGTGATGGTTCTTATGACACAGGACCGTGACGACGACTCTGCAAGCGAATTAATGGTATTCCGACTTACAGGTTTCTGATACATTCCCCTCACGAAAGGGCAGGTTGTGGAGAACATCCACACCTGCCCTTTTAAGTTATTTTCATTCGGCACTGTTCTGGCAAAATCAATCTTTTTCGTACTTCTCAATCAGGCACTGGTGTTCCTTACTTTTTTTATCATAATTGATTCCAACAAGAAGAATATCGCCTGTGTAATTCAGTATCGAAGAAGGATACTTTTTAGTCTTAATTTGTGTTAATGCAGTCTGCGCATTCTGGTTCCACTTCAATTCCACAAGCAATGCCGGATAATCATTTTTGTACTCTGGCTTTGGGATAAATACAAAGTCAGCAAATCCTCGTCCTGTAGGAAATTCACGGATTGGCTTAAAATAGTATTGCATTGCGCTTAAGTAGGCAATTGTAAGCACACTGCTCAAGGAATTCTCATTATTATACTGAATTACTGACACATGCTCGTTATGGATTTTTTCAATCTCTTCTGCAACCGCCTCACCATCCATATCCAATGTAGCATCCAGCAGATTTTCCGAATTCAGCTGCAATATCAGCATTTCATTCCACTTTTTACTCTCAACAGCAGTCGTCAGCTCCTGTCGTATCTCCTCATTTGGTACAAAAGCAGTCTTCCTGATCTCATTATAACCAAGGTATCCTAAATGGATCATATAAGTCAATACATCATCTTTACTTTTAATATCTTCCGTATCATTTTGAAAAGCTGCCACATTCACCTTGACTTCGGCTCCGGAAAGCATCTCAATAACAGCTGTTTTCAGCCCATCATAGTTCATGTTAATCAAAGGCACAATCACATCATAGGATGCTGTTTCTGACCAGTAACTTCTGAATTCCCCCCTTAGCATTACGCTGACAACGGCTCTGGGATTATAAACCTGGTAATCCTTCAGAAGATAGCCATCGTACCATCGCTTCACTTCATCAAAGTCCTGCTGATATTTTTCTGACAGCTTTTTCACTTCAGCTTCTGTAAAACCAATATACGGAGCCAGATTACTTGCGCTCAGCATTGTAAACTCATCAAAATTATTTAATGCCGACTGAGTTTTTTCCTTTTTAATTGGAAGAATACCAGTAAGATATGCAAGTTGAATATATTTTGTTGGTTCTGTTCCTTTGAACATTGCCCTGAGAAAATTAATATACTCTTCCTGTACCCTTTTATTAACGTCCTTGTCACGAATAAGGACATCCCATTCATCAATGATGACAATAAATTTTTTTCCAGTTGCACCATTAATACGAGACAACACTTCTGGCAAAGATTCCGTCTTCTCTTTCAATACACCTGGATAGTATTCCGCAAGCTCCGCAATCGTCTTTTCCGAAATATAAGAAACCACCCTTTCAGGTCCACCAGCTGGCTCTATACACCATTGGATATCAAGATGTATTACATCATATTGGTTCAAGTGCTTCTTAAAATCTGCACTTTCACTAATTTCCAATCCGGCGAACATTTCTTCTGAATTACAGCCTCTGCTGTAATAAGCTGTAAGCATATTCGCTGTAATAGATTTTCCAAACCTTCTCGGACGGCTATTGCAAATATAGGCCTGCAATGTATTCAAAACTTTATTCGTATACTTAATAAGTCCGCTTTTATCAACATATATCTCGGAATTCAATGCTACCTGAAAAGCCAAATTATCTGGATTCACTAATATTCCCATCACTCACACACTCCCTATATAAAAAAGCTTCCACAGTATCACTATTTTCTACCAATAATGATATCATGAAAACTTTTGGTGCTCAATAATTTTATTGGGATGTTTTCTGAAAGCTCACAGAGAGTTACTGTTTGATTCTACTTTGATATACACCACTGTTTATATTCTTCCAGTCTTTGTATATATCCTGAAAATTCTGGAACCGTAAAATCAAGTTCTTTATATCTTACAGGATATATAATTCCCTTGCTAATTAACTGTGCTCTTGTTGTTGAAATAGATCCAACTGTTTTATTAAGATTGTGTGCAACATTTGATATCGTACATGGTAATTCACCACATTCTACCATTGCAAAAATAAATTTTTTATCACTTTCTGCACATCTTTCATATCTTGATTTAAAGAATCTTTCGTCCAGAGATGATAAAAATTCATCTATACAATTTTCTACATCAGACAATTCTATGACATCTTTATTTGTTTTATCGTACACAATTTTGCATAACTGTTGAATAAAAAAAGGAGACCCTTTTGTAATTTCTACTATTTTGTTTATGGCTTCATGTGCATATATTATATTGAATTTTTTTGCTGGCTCTTCAATTGCTTTTTCTGATTGCTCATCCGTCAATGAATCGATTTTTTTATACATAAACAATCTTTCGGAATAAGATTTTTCATCAGAAAGCATTTTATATATTTTAGGCAATCCTGCACCTATAATCATAATTGGATAACCTAACTGATTTACTCTATGCAATGCAGCGATCAAAGATCCTAGCTGGTTTTGCTTCATATACTGAATTTCATCTATAAAGAAACAAATTGGCGTTTCCGTTTTTTGTGCGGTTTCTCCGATTGTTGAAAATACTTCAGTAAGTGTTTGCGTTAAATTATTTGACACATACAATTCCCTATCCTGCATTGATAAAGAAAATGAATTATCTTCTGGGTTAAAAGAAACAACTAAGGACTTTATTGCCTCTAATGGCTTCTGTATTAAATGTTTAAATTTTTCTTTTGCACTTATTGTTCTTAAAAATGCCTGAGAACATTCAGCAATCTGTGAAATAAAGTCATTTCTCTCCTCAATTTCAATATGCTTACAAAAAATACCTTTTTCTTCTGCAATACTTTGCAGCTTATTTATTAAAACAGTTTTTCCAACGCCGCGCAAACCACTAAAAATAATTGATTGAGTAGGTATATCCATAGTTAACGCATCAAACATTTGACTTACGTTCTGAATGTCTTCATCTCGTCCAGCAATATATACTGGCATTAAACCAGCACCTGGTCTATATGGATTTACTTTAAACATACAATCACCTCCGCTTATAAACTTATATTACCGCAATACGTAGCAATAAACAATACAGTTCCGTGATATTTTTCCTATAAGTACCTATAACTTTTTATACCACAATTTCCCTTACAGCAAGCGTAAGTTCCTGCCGAATTTCTTCATTAGGAACAAATGCAGACCTTCGATTCTGATCGTATCCCAGATAGCCAAGATGGATCATATACGTAAGAACCTCATCTCGGTTCTGTATATTTACCGTATCATTTTTAAAAGTTTCCGTATTCACTTTCACTTCAGCGCCTGACAACATTTCAATAACAGCGGACTTTAAGCCATCGAAATCCATATTGATCAACGGCACGATTGTCTCGTAAGAAGCAGTCTCTGACCAGTAGCTCTTAAATTCGCCATTTAGCATAACTCCCACAACCGCCCATGGATTATATATTTGATGTTCATTTAGGAGATAACCATCATACCACCTTTTGACCTTTTCGTAATTCTGATGATATTTTTTTGCAAGCATCTTCACTTCACTTTCTGTGAAACCGACATAAGGCGCCATATTGCCTGCACTAAGCATAGTAAACTCATCAAAATTATTTAGTGCTGACTGGGTTTTCATTTTTTTGATTGGAAGGATACCTGTCAGATATGCGAGAGCAATATATTTAGTTGGCTCAGTACCTTTAAACAGTCCCCTCAGGAAATTAATATAATTTTCCTGTACAGCCTGATTCTGCGCTTCATCTCGAATCAAAACATCCCATTCATCAATAATAATGACAAATTTCTGTCCTGTTTGATTTTTAACTCTTGAAAGAGCATCAGATAAAGAACCGTCTTGGAGAACCAAACACTCTGGATAAATTTCGCACAACTCATCCAGTACGCTTTTTGTAATAAACTGTACCACTTTGTTCTTATCTTCACAATTTGCCAGAAACCACTGGATATCAATGTGAATTACATCATATTTGTTAAGATACTTTTTGAAATCCTGTGTTTTTCCTATTGAAAGATCGGAAAACATCATCTCAGAATCTGCACCTTTGCTGTAATATGCTGCAAGCATATTCGCCGCATAGGATTTCCCAAATCTCCTGGGGCGGCTGTTGCAAATATACGCATCTGTAGTCTCCAGAACGCGATTCATATATTCGATCATACCAGTTTTATCTACATAAATTCTGGAATTCAAAGCAGCCTGAAAAGCACTGTTGTCCGGATTCACAAATCTTCCCATCTATCACACACTCCCTATACAAAAAAGCTTCCACAGTATCACTATTTTCTACCAATAATGATATCATGAAAACTTTTTGGTCTCAATAATTTTGTGAAAAACAACGTTTGCAAATCAATTGTCCATTTCTTACTTGTAAAGGTCTTCCAGCGTTATCAGCCGAACTTCACCTCGCTCTTGTGCCTGAAGAAGTCCCTCTGTGAATCCACCTTTCGAGAAAATATAGTAGTGATAGTTGTTACCTTTTCCGAAAACTGAGGCATAATCCCGAATCAAGTCGAGCTCATCCACGCCAATTTTCTCATTTCTATACTTACACGAACCAATGATATAGTCCTTACCCTCAACAGGAGTTCCGACAATATCAATCTGTATTTGCTTTTTCTTCTTCGAGTCTGTACCCCACCATTGACCGATTTCACTCAGCTCAATAGGGAGGCTATCCGAATAATAAAGCAGATAATCCCGACACATCTTCTCAAAAATCAGCCCCATATAATCCGGAAGATACTGCTTTACAGCGTGTGGATAGGTCTTTGCAATCCTGCCAGAGTCAATAACACTCATATTGATTGGCACAAACCGATACCAGAACCGGAAGAAGTTATCCGCCAGCAAATAAATGGTTTTCTTACCCATTTTTTCTGTAATCGGGGTTTCCTTTTTGGCAATACCAAGGTCAATCAGTGTTTTCAGATACTTCGATACGATTGAGTTCTCCTCGCCGACTTTCATCTTGATGTCATTCATTCGGGAAGCTCCCTCTGCAATCGCTTTGATGATTGCATTATAAATGGCCGGCTCCCGGAGTTCCTGCTTCAGCAGATTTCCCGGTTCCTCATACAGATAGCTGGAGCGGTCAAAGAAATTATCCAGCAGAGCTTCATCCACACTATCCTTCACATCCAACTTGTTGATATAGTGTGGAACTCCTCCCGTGATTCCATAAATCAGGGAATTGTCCTCTGCGGACAGATTCGGGTGAAACACGGCTGTTTCCTTATAATTCAGCGGCTCAATCTTAAACTGACCGGTTCGCCTGCCATACAGCGGACTTTCCTTGCCAAGTACCTGACTCTCCATGAAGCTCATAGAGGAACCGCAAAGAATCAGGTACATCTTGGACTCCGTCCATTTGTGGTCGATGATATGCTGCAACATCGCAGAAATAGACTGCTTCGCTTTTGCAAGATACGGATACTCATCAATAACAAAGACGATTCTTTTTTCCTTTGAAAGTACTGTCAATTCATCCAGGGCAGCATCATAAGACCTGAACTCCGGTGCAGACTCCATATCTGGTCGCTCAAAACTCATGATTGACTTTGAGAGAGCCTCCAGATTTTCCTTTCCTGTCGTGTTCAATGCAGAAAAGAAAATGGTAGGTTTATCTTTACAGAACTCATTGATCAATGCAGTTTTACCAACACGCCGTCTGCCATAGATGACAATACACTCAAACTTATCACCAGCGTACCGTTTATTCAGTTTCCGAAGTTCATCCTCACGGCAATAGAATTGACTCATTCACCCACCTCCAATAATTATACTCATAAGTTAGTAACTCGTAAGTTACTTTTTACGAATATAATAAATCAGATGTTCTTCATAGTCAAGTAAAATAAGTCGAACCATTAGAATCGGTCGAAGTCTGACTGACTTGCCAGCTCTTTGTACGGATACAGTTGTCCTGTATCAATGCTGTTTGTGCAATTAAAATACAGTAACTATGTGGCTTTCAGCCACTTTCACAGCAAAGCCGTAAATAATTCAGGATAAATATACCTCTCAATAAACAGCTTACTTATATTTCAGATAAACATTAATACAATCAAAACTACATCTCTGTATTTCTCGTATTTTTTCACAATCTGTTTCATCATCGTGCCTAAATTTGGGATCAGATATACCATTTTCGTTTGGCGTTGAGGTCAATCCTAATATAGAAGTAATTGTATCAAGACAATTTATGAAATAATACATATCTTCCATAACGCTATTCTTCACTCCATAGGCAACTGAAGAATGAATCAAATTCAGTATGGCTTCAGCAATCTTCACAAGCGTCCAATAACTATTTTGATGAATTGCCCCAACAAAATTTGAAGTTTGCATAACTTGATAAAAATTATATTCAAAACAAATTTTTAAAAAGCATTTAACAAATAATTGCGTTGCATCCTCTTCTTTAGTATAGAATAAATCTTTTATATTTGAGTTTTGTAGCAAAAAATTTTCTATAACATCCCAATAGTATATATCTGTTTTAAAACTTCCCTCATAATTTCTAACATAATCCTGAATAACTACATCTCTTTTTGCCGTAGTTACAATATAATATTCTGTTAGGCATGGCGTAATCTTTTTTGCATTTTCCAATTCTTTTCGTAACAATGGAATTGTTAACTGTGTATTATAATAATTTTTACATTGAACACCAATTGTCCCACATATCAAATCAATTCCCGATTGTTTCTGACCTGGGCGTCCATACTTTTGAAACACACATCCATATTTATTACAAAAAAACTCCTTTACCATATTTTCAAATTCTGAATAATCTTTTGGAATAGGTAAACCTATTTGATAAATTGATGGCATACTGTTCTCCTTATCTTAACAGTAAGTGCCTCAAAATATAGCGTAGTGCAAAATAGCAGTATCTCTGCTATAATGCCTACATTATTGTTTGAGGCACTTTTTTCTATTTCGCTTCATCCTGCACTGTTCTGGCAGCTCCTTTGACCAGGGCAGAAGCCGGTCAATGACCGATGGATTTTCCAGATGATGATTGTTGAGCGTCTCTATGAGCAGGTGTTTCAGATACTCATAGACATCCAGATCATTGGCTCTGGCACTTTCCACCAGTGTGTATAAGACTCCGTTTGTGTCTGCCCCTAATATCTTAGGTGGAACTTTCTCTAGAAGTCACTAATGGACGAAGCCCTTTTACAAGTGTCTGAAACTCCTGTTCTGTATCCACAAAATGATAGGGTGCATACTCGCCATATGCTGTTGGTCTGCTAATTGTTACAAGCTGTACTCCCTTATAGCCAACAGCTCGATTCAGTTCCCTTTTTAATTCTACCAGATGCTTTCCATGAGTTGTTTTCAGCGCATAACAACCATGCTCATTACGATCTTTCGCTACCAGATAACACATTCTTCAACACCTCCTTAAATTCATGCTCATTGCGAATCAATCCACTTTCATACTTACCGCGCATTACTTTTCCCATCTCTGTCGGATAATTTTTCTTATACAGATAATCGTGAAGCCAGTTATTCAACTGTCTATCAAACAACGTATTAAACTGGATTTCTATAGGATAATGTCTTCCGCTTTTCTGATAGTACACATGAACACCTCTATAGCCATCATCAAACGCTTTTCCATTCGTTATATCAGCAATTCGGAACTGCGAAAACTTTTCTTCCAATATCTGATCATAGCTATCACAAAAAGCCCTGAAACCTAAAATGTCATTAAATACTTTCCGCGTTTGATGATCCGGATAGTAACGGTTATACTTTAAAAGTATAGAATCCAAACTCTTGATTCTATAATCTAACGCAATACCTGAAAGGATTTCCTGTTCATCAAGCCACTCAGTCATCGCAATCAATTCAGCAATTAATTTCTCTTTATCAAAATAGTGTAAATTCTTCTTCAATGGAATTCCCAGATGTGACTCAAATGACAACACATCCAAAATTTCCACCGATAATCCATTCATTTTCAACAACTGCTCATTCATAAGCATCTCTCCTGATTATCAGGATTCTTCACTTATGCTACCATAGATATGCTGAATTATCAAGGTATGTAAGAGATCCATATTCTTCTCCTAACTCTCTGACTCCAAAACAATATCCTTTATAAATTTTGGCGTAATTTCTTTTAAATACGAGTCATTAATAGAATACAAATTTGCCAATAACACTACATTTTTAAGTTGCAACGGTATTTTCATTTTTGTATTTATATCCGACAACCATACTAGAAAATCTTCTCTTTCAATCCTAAAAAATGCTTTCGCAACTTCTTTGTTTTCTCCAAAGTATTTTAATATTTCATCCATTCCCACATCATCTAAAATACGGATTCGAAATGTGTTTTTTAACATTGGAATCCATTCTCCGGACTTATAATGTCTATATGCTACCTCTGTTAGCAGACTTGAAATAGCCCAGTCACAATTATCCAAAGTAGCAAAAATACCATTCAGTGTTCGGCTAAGATCCTCATTATTTTCCCAATCTGGCAAACACTTGTATCGAAAATCATGTTCTATTTCATGCCATCCTTCTGAGAAAATGGTCCGGATCTGAATTTCAAATGATTTATCAATTGGATAAGTCCAAATGACTGAATCAAAATTTTCTTCTACATCTGGTGGCAATTTACATACATAGTTTATTCGCTGCGGGCAAAACTTATCTGTTAATTCTTCATCCCTTGAAATGTTTAAAACATTAAAATGCTGCTTTATCAATTTCTCACACAGCTTGATATCACTTTTGAAATACAAAACAATTCGTATTCCAACCAGATCTTGCATTTTGTAATTCTGAATGTTCTTTTTTGCCCTATTTTCCAATTTATCGCAGACCGATTTTGAACCTTTAATTCTTGAAAATACTTTATAAAACAGTCCACATTTATCCAAATAATTTCTTATTTGAATTTCAAGTGGCTTTATTACAGAAATAGATATACTATCTATATTTCTACTCATATCATCAAATTTATCATTCATCCTGCTATCTCCAGTATTTCCTTAATTTCCTTTATCTTTTCCGTGTTTACAAACCAATAATGACCCTCTTTATACAGCAGATTTTTATGTTTCAAGCTTTCAAGGGCATTCGCAATCCCCATCCTTGTCTCTTCATTCGGAGTTCTTAATAAAAACATTTCTGGAAGACGTCCTCTTGAAAATCGATTTCCTTTTCTCCAATACATTTTCAATACAATTTGTTCATAATTATCAGTAACAATATTTGCCTCTTCATATGCTGATTCTTTCATTAATTTCTCATGTCCAACACAATTAGCAGAAAAAATCAGTTTCCGATTTGTTGTCGTATCACGTATTACTTCAATATCGTAGAATTTACAATCGTAAAACGAGCATTCTTCAAAAGCTCTCGTTACAAATATGCTCTCCTTAAACAGACAGTTACGAAAAGTACATTTTTTGAAACCATATGATCCATCAAAGAAAACATCTTGAAAGCTTCGATTTGAAAAATAATGGCTCTCATAATTACGCTGAATTGTATTTGCTAATTTAATTTCCGTATCTAACTGTTGTTCATAATTTAGCCTATCTATCTGCGGTAAAACTTTCTCTAACAATTCATTTTTTTTCTCATCAGAGCGGCTGGCATACGCCGTACAGGCAATATCAATATATTTGCCATCCATTTCTTCCAAAATAGAATCATCTTCTAGAATACAATCACCTATCAATATTCCAAATATAAAATCATTAATAAAACCAATTTGATTCTTCTGTGGTGAAATTCTGTTTAATAATGCATGTCCAGCAAGTTTTGTTGCAAACTCCTCTTCTGTAGGACGTTCTTCAATTGCTACATATCGGTCCCTGTATGATTTATAATTGTCATGAATAATCTCAATAAACAAATCTCTTATAAAAGAAATTTCCTCTGCAATAATCTCAAACTCAACAAAATCCTTAGCAATTTGCTCCATAATTCTATATTGCTCTTTAACAGTCAGTTGTAACGATTGCCTCTCTCTTTCTCTTTCCAGCAAAGAATTAAAATAATAAGAAATCACATTTTCAACATTACTACATGTCTCTTCAAACTTATCCATTTCCATGCTTCTCATAAAAGCCAATAATATAGGATTAATAATACTGGCAAAGGGAATTCCATGCTTTTCCAAATATTCTGTTTTTTCAAATCCAATCCAATCAGAAACTGTAGGTTCATCAATAGAAACTCTGGTTACATTACATTTCGGTAAATGCTTATCTTTCCATTCTTCGAAAATATCACCTGTAAATATTGCACTTTTCCTGGAAGTTAAAACAACCTTAGTCTGGCACCCCGGCTCAAACAACTCTGCAATTGTATCCAGCATTGTTTGTGAATCATCCTCCACACTATTAGGATCAGACATGTTTTTATTTGATCTTGAGATCAATTCATCAAAGCCATCAATTATAAGTGGCACTTTTCCGTTTCTAATCTCCGAAATAACAAGTTCTGATGACAGCGATGTAAATTTTCTATCAATTTCATCCAGTAATACATACCGAAAAAGCGCTGCTTTTCTATTCTTCGATAATTCTGTAAAAATAGGGGCAAAATTATCCGTACAGTTATCTGCAATCATTTTAATAAGTTCGTATGACGTACAGGTTTTTCCATATCCAGCAGCCGCCTCCAAAATAATCAATTGTGCTCCTGGTTTTTGAATCTGCTCATAAATTCCGAAAATTAAATCCTTTTGTTCTCCCTCACAATTCCAATTACACTTTGGTTCAACATATTCATAGGTAGCCCCTAGCAACTTTTTGGACTGCAACTCGCCAAAAAGTTCATAATCTTTTAATAAGCGGTCATTAATATTTTTCACAGCAAAAAATCCATTGAATAATAATTCATGTGTTTTTTCCAATGACACATATTCAATGATTCTCACTGAGTAGCCAGCTTCTTCAAATTCTCTTTTTAGTTTTGTCTCTTCAATCTGGTTATTAAATTTAATAATTTCTGCATTATAAAAATAGCCATTGCTATAAGTAAAAACTACATAGTCATCCGACTGCTTAACTTTTGAAAAGCCATACAACTCATACAACGCTTCTATTTCTTCTATAATTTTTTCCCCGATTTTCATTTTCCAGTTCTCCGTTCTCTACCGCCTGCCTTGTGAAGTTTTCCTAGTGCTTATAAAAAAATACTATCACACGCATTTCCAAATCTTCCAATTTTCAAACACGCAATGATAGTATCCATTCATCCTATACAATCATTAAAATTTTCTGTAATTGTAATCATATCTTAAGTTCTTCCCCCCCCATATATCGCCATGAAAAATATAATAAAATTTTGGAGTCTATTTTCAACTTTTGTTTAATCATGATACCATAATTTTCATGTTCCTGTCTATCCCACTTGCTGCGTTTATAGAACTTTTACAAACACTCTTATATTTACTACATGAGGCAACAAAGCCACATTTTCCCATAGCTGGTCTCCCATCACAGATCTGAAAATAAATCTGCCTTATATAGTGTTTTGAGGCACTTACGTTCTGACCTCAATGCACTTCACGGATCAAGTAGACGCACAGTTTTTCAAACGACAGACTTTAAAGAAGGATACTCATAACTATTTGTGTACATATACTCTGGTGCACAATCAATCTCTTCATCCAGCCATGTAACAACTCCAGCTACCACTTTATAGTTTTTAAAAATGTTTTCATCAGACAACGGAGCAAATGCTTCTCCTGTTAAAATAGTAGCATCAAAAAGTCGCTGCTCACCTGTAGAAAATGTAAGAATCATCATATCATCTAATGGTTTCGCTGATACTACTTGAATATTTTCTGTCTTTTCACTGGCATATACAATTCCATTTAACGAAAACATACACGCACATCTCCTACTATAATGGCTTGTATTAACTTCGGTGTACTTTATGTCGAGGATCCAATCGAATAAGCTTATAGTAACCAGCTTCAATCACAACGTGTATTCTAAAAACCTCTGTCACCTCATAGTGATACACCTGCATGCCTCTGTAGGTGTCATCGGTATCTGGTTTTCTCGAAAAAGCACGATCCACTTGCGTTACTGTCATTTGAGAAACTTTATTTAAAAATGCCTGAAACTGTTTGACGTTTTCTGGCGTTAATTCCTTGAACGAATATCCATTCTCCAGTGGATATTTAAAGCATAATTCAAAAGGAACCTCTCTATTTTGCTTCTGAGTTAATTTTGCCATTCTTAATCGCCTACATAAATCGACTTATAATAAGAGGCCATTGTAATTGGAGAAATAACAACTGTACACCTCTCATCTGGCTCATATCCTCGTCGCGCTTCCATCCATGGCAGCTCGCGGTGAGTCAATGCTTCAAGGGCGTTTCCGGTATTATCTCCATAGGTATCCCAAACATCTTCAAGAAGATCTTCGTCAGCAGCATCTAATTTCACTTTTACAGATCCCCCGATTCTTATAGGATCATATCCAAAAGACTTAAAGCGTTCCCACAATGCTGGTGAAACCGGACCGTGAACCCACGCCTGATAATCTGTATCTTCTAAGCGATAACCCTTAAGAGCATAACACCATGCCTGGGCATAGTAACACAGCTTTTGTAGTTTTTTCTGAGTCATTTCGCCCTTCAAAAGGAACCAATTGGCAATATCAAAAACCGAATACTTACCTGTTTCCTCCATATTAATATTGGGCATTTCATCGGGATCGACAATGACGTATCGCTGCGTATCCGTGGAAATTGCAGAAGTTACATAAGAGCGATAAGCACTATCGGAGGTTGTTACTGCTGAATTAAGTTTGGTAATCTGCACCTCTTTCATAAATGATCGTCTCCTCTCCATCTGTTATTGCTAAGTTATCATCATCCGAAGAACGGTCGTGTCGCCATCCCTCAAAATTCACTCTATTTTGAATTGCAATTTGACCATCCGGCATAGACGCTCTTACTACAACACCTTCTGTAGAAAAATAATCTGAACCACCAACTACACTTTCAAGCAAGCAGCGTCTAACGGTATATGCACCGTTAACTTCTGTTAGCATAAACGGTTTACTAAAAAGTAATTCATCATTGATATCGTCATAGAGCTTTTTTATGAGTTCATATTGCTCGGGCGATGGTTTTTTGACATTAAGACCCAATTCGTTTTGAGCCTCTCGACGATTGATTGTATAATCATGGCTGCCAGATTCACTACATAAGAACGCTATAATCTTTTTTATTTTATCCGGATCAGTGACCTGATTCTGTATCAGCTGTTCAGCCATCATTTGAATCTGCGCCTTTGAACGATAAACTTCTCCAAGAACCAATGGATGAACAAAATCTGATAATTTTTCAAAAATACTGGCAAGGGATGCATTGTCTGTGATAGACAGTTCGTTCTTCGCAAATTCCAAATATCCCTTAACAGCTTCAACGCTTACAGGGAACAAGCTTCCATCAGGTACTTGTGGATTCAACGCCGTATGCAAGCTTGGATCAATTGGACCGAGAGTGGCTTGTTTTGTCATAACCACTTCATTAGCACCAAGACTAATAATTGTTCCAGAACTGTGGGCCTTATGTGGAACAATCACCTGTAATATATCACAATACATACGCAGCAAATTAACAATATTACGCGCTGCGGAAGTGTCACCACCTCGTGTATAAAGAACCAACGAAATCTTATTACATGGCCCGATTTTATCAAGATGATCGATAAAATAATCTATGACATCAGGAGCGATTTGTGCACTCATGTTTGGGCGATCGCTTGTGATATACGCCAAAATTTTACTATCAAAAACCTCTTCCAATTGTTTGTAAAGCGCTACACGATCGCTATACATATGGCACACCTCCATTTTTGATATTTATTATACACGGTATACATGCAAAATGCTATTCCTTTTTTTAAATCACGAGGCAACTGGACTTAAACTAACCGATAGTGCAGACTGAACGTCAAAGCCATCGGTTATCTTTATCCAAATATTCTTGATACTCTGTCAAATATATTCGTTGGTTCTTCTAAGCGCATCAAAACAAGTTGTTCTAATGTGTCTCCCTACCAAATGCGACACCATTCAACATTATTCGAATTTTTATTCATAATTTGGTCATCTCTCGTTTACAATCTAGCACCAGGTGTCTGACCCCAATGTTGGGTTCTGTGATTCCGAGACGTTCACATGCCTGTGAACTTCCAGAAATTTTCCGCCTAAAACTCGCACCACAGCCGCAGCTGTGGTGCATTCTTGTCTATTCCTCTGTTTTTCCCTCTATTTCTCCAACATTTAGGAATTTCATTATCTCCTCATAAGACCGTCCACTCTTTACGATTGCTGACAGGATTTCATCCTTTCTTATCGCATCCCGTTTGTCCAAAAGCTCTTTCAAAACTGCGGTTGCATGGTCATATCTTTTCTTCGCTGCGATCACATCAGCCTCTGCTTTTTCGATCTTTTCATCCAGGACTTCTCTGCTCGTTTTTCTTGTTCGGGCCATTTTTTTCTCCTCCTTATTCCGCCTTTTTCAATTCTTTACTCAGCTCAGATGCATAGTATTTTATGTAGTTTGCATCCAATCCAAACGCATTTAATATTGTTTGCTGATTAGCGGTTACTGCATGGTCCAGCCTGTATACATTGTCCAGTTGACGCACCATTTCTATCTTTCCAAGTTCCTTAAACGCTTCCGGAACTGTCATATAATTCGGCTTCTTTTCCAGATTTTTCATCTCCTCATTCAGCTTCGTATACATCTTACAGCGCAGTATCATTGCCACAAATTCAACAAATATCTTAGCCCGTGCTGACAAGTGCGGTTTGTGCCTCCCACAATGTGCTGTCTGACACTTAACAAACCCTAAATTATCAATTGCAAAAACTTATTCTCTTTTTAAATTATCTTTTATGGCTGATGAACAGATTCCTGGGGTTCTCTTTAATCTAACTACTTTTTTTCCATGTTCATTGCACCATTGTTCAACTTCGTTGAATCTTCCTCCTCTATGGTCTTCACCAAGAGCCAATATATCAAAGTCAATCTTTTCTAATTCCTCTACACATACTGTATTATAAATTAATACTTCATTCACTATTTCAAGAGCACTTATCATCTCTACTCTTTCTTCATTTGAATACATTATTTTTGCATCAGGTTTATATTTTAAAATATAATCACTATTTTGAATTGCTACAATTAAATAATCTCCATATTGTTTACATTGCTTAAACAATCTAAGATGTCCTAAATGGAAATAATCATAGACTCCAAAAGTAAGAATTTTACTCATTGTCATACTCCTTTTTTAATTTTTCTAAAGTAATCATTACTGGATCATATATTTTTTTAGCTTCATAACGATTAACAAGGTTCTATTGATCTAACTTATTTTTAAACCATGATAACGCACTTTCATAATCTTCTTGTGTATTTACTTCCTTCAAAGATACTATACATGCTTCTAAAGGCATAAATCGATTCAACAAATCATATTCATGACGTTCAGTCTCAAATTCAAGTAACTTATCTCTGCTTATTTTGGTAATTCCAGACCATTGAAAATCACCTTCTGATTCATATTTTTCCAAATGTACTACTTGTCCATTAATCACATCTGCAAATATTGGTTCATTCGAAGCATTTTGAGCAACAGCAATACATTCATTTTCATATTGTAAAAAATATTGAAAATCTTTTTCATTGAGAATAACATCACCATCTAATGTAATAACTATATCCCTCGCACATTTTAATGCTCTTCTTAAACTTTCTATTGTTCCAGTAGTTTTATAATCATAATTAAATACAAACATAATATCTTTACGATATGATTGCACTGTTTTTATCACTCGTTCATAATCAAAACCAACTACTATTCTAATATCATCATATTGATTTAACTGCTCCAATAATCGTATGATGAGTGGTTTTCCCTCTATATCAATTAATGCTTTTGTCGTTCCTATTCCCAACCTTGTTCCCATTCCGGCACAACATATAATCACCGTTGTATTTTTAGGACTGAATCTATTATCCATTTTTCCTCCCTCATAATAAATCCCATAAAAATTCTGCGCATCTTCGATCATCATAAAACGCAAAATTAATATTTCTAAACAATGACGGTGCAATTTCTCTAACTCCACCAAATCCTATTGCAACCTCCGATAATCTCGCCATGCCAGAATCATTATCTCCATCTCCAATCGCAACCATTGGCTGTACAAATTGTTTGACAATCAGTTCTTTATCAGCAACACTTATAACCTTTGAAATACGATTGTTTACCACTTCTGCTTTGGAACAATAACAATGATTTTCCATTCCAATTTTTTTCATTAATCCGCTAATCCAAATATCTAAATTTCCTGTAACAACATAACATCTTTCTCTATTTTCTTTTATAAACTCTACAATATTGGAATTCAGTGGAATATCAGAAACTATATCATTAACTTCGCTAACCGGAATATCACTTAATATCTCTACTCTTCTTAAAAAAGAAGTGCGAAAAGGAATTTCACCACGCATTGTTGCTTCTGTTAAATTTCTCATTTCTGCATTTCTATTAATTTTTTGTGCAATCGTTGGTAACACTTCTTCCTTGGTAATTGTTGAATCCATATCAAACAAAAATATATACTCTGACATCAATCTCTTCTCCCTTGTAACACATGCACGAAATCATTTTATAAATTTAGCAATTTAGCCAATCGCTCTGAAGAATGTCCATCATGATATTTATAAATATAATCTCTTACTTTTATTCTTTTTTCTTTATATTTATCATTGTGATTCACTACATCCATAATAAAATTTTTGAATTGTTCAAAATCATATATTTCATGTCCTGCAATAAGCTGATGAATATCTTCAACTACAAATCCGGAAATATATTCATTTACGTCATCCAACACATAACCTATAGGACGATTTAATTGCAAATATTCATATGCTGCCCCAGAATAATCACTTATCAAAGCATAATTATCCTTTACTTCTGAGGCATTTACTTAACTCACAATTTAAGAAGTTTATTTTAAAAAGAATATTTTTACACATCGACAGTCATGTTAATTCTTGCATTTTATCACGTATACTCAGAAGTCTTTAGGGTATCGAATCAAAATCAAACAAAAATATAAGCTGACATGTACATTTTCTCTCCCTACAATCGAATCGTCCTTCTTTCATTCCACATCAATATAAGCTTTAAATAAATGGTGAGAAACACGCTTTTCTATCGGTGGCAGTTCCATATAATTTTTGTAAAAGCAGGTCAGCCACTGATCCCATCCTGCAGGTGCTTTATATTTTTTCCCCTCAAACTCTACCTCAACAAAGGAATCAAATATTTCTTTCGGCGCTTTTATTTTAGTAGCAGCTAGAAAATTCCCTACCCAGCTAGTATCTTGCGTGCTATATTTTTTTGAATTTCTGACAATTTCTCTGCAAATAAAACAAGGAGACACTTTGCCACATATTGCTTTTATTGAATTTTTTACAAATCCCACTTTGCCAGCATTCCTTAATTTTGTTTTATACAGCAAAAAATGATAGATTTTATTATAAAAATCTCGTTTTCGGTACATCTGCTCCACCAATTTATCGTCTTCTGGTGCATTATCGTACACAAAAATATCAATATTGATAGACAACTTCACTCCTTGCTCATTTGGCTCATATAGAACCGTATGGGTATCCAACACCTTTCCAAATGGATATGGAAAATTTATATCGTTTTCCACAGAAAACACCTGATACTGTTTGTTGAACTTATTAAACATCGCCAAAAACCGGTCATAGTCTGGGCGCAACATTCCAATATCAATGTCGTCATCCCACGGAATATATCCCCCATGTCTTATAGCCCCAAGTAACGTTCCTGAATCAAGCCAATAATTGATATTATTTTCTCTGCAAAAAGCATCTACGACATCTAAAATTGCAATCTGTCTATCTTTTAACTCATCCAATAAAATTTCTCTCATATATTTTCTCCATTCAAGATTATACTTCTTAGAATATGAAAAGTTGCTCATCTACATGACTTAACCTTAGACTTTAATACCCTCAGTGGCATTAAAACTTCCTTACGATAGAATCCAATCAGCATTATAAACAATACTATTTGAATCATATACATTATGCAACCACTCGGAATCAGCAACAATAAAACAGCCTGAATAACTAACAATATGTATGATGCTATGTCTCTCTTCAAATATAGTTTTGCCTGCAAATACTTTCTCATATAGCACAATCTAATTCCCCAAACAACAATATAGGAGATTGCAGTTGAGACAGCAGCACCAATTGCTCCGACCATAGATACTAAAACAATATTCAAAATAATATTGACTACTGCACCAATTGTAGTCGATTGCGCTAACATCTTTGCTTCTTTTAACGCTGAAAAGATTCCTCCTATATACCCCGCAGTAGCACCAAACACGATAGAAATCAATAAGAATGGTACATATTCCCACGCATTATAAAAATCCTTTGCATACAGAATTCTCGCAAAGAACTTATCACTCAAGATCAAAAAACTGCAAGCAAGTACCATCAGACAATTAAAGCCATTATACATATTCGAAAAAAATCCATCTTTATCTTCTGGATCAAACTCTTTGACAGCCGACAGCGTCCACGCTTGCGTAAAAATTGATTGCAAAATATTCAATATTGAGGGAATCTTATATGCAACTGAATAAATTCCGTTTGCAGCAGTTCCACATAACCACATTACCACATAGCGATCCGATGCATTTGTAATCCACCAAGCCACCGTATTTGCAATCAAAGGACAGCTATATTTAAGCATGCTACCTTCCGTATCTTTATTAATCCCCCGAAATCTGAGATATCTCCATGTTTGGGTAACTCTTGTCAGATAGAGCACCTGCGACAGATTACCCAGAATGCTGGAGAGAAAATAGCCCATCAATCCCAACCTAAAGAAAACCAAAAATAAAATGTTCAATCCAATAAAAACAATCGAACCAAGTACACTTGCAATAGATATTTCTGTGATTTTTTCGCATCCTCTCGCAAACGCTGTCATGATACCTACAAGTGCCTGAAAAATATACATCAGAACAAACACCAACAAATAATCATTGAAAATTTGGAACAAATTGGCTACATAATTTACCGCTGAAAATACTAGTAATATAACCAACCCTTTTCCAAATATATCCAAGCTAATGGATATAATATCCTTTTTCTCATAATTTTTGTCTAACGAAAAACGAATCGTAGCATCTTGAATATTCATAGTCAAAATCGGAACTAACAAGTAAACCGTTGTGGCAAACAAATCATAGGTTCCGTATTCCTCCGTTGTTAATATACTTGTATAAAGTGGAACCAAAAAGAAACTTAGCAATTTTGTTGCAAAGTTACTAAGTGCCAAAACACCGATGTTTTTCGCCAAATACTTGTAATTACCCATTTTTATCCTTTCTTTTTTACCACTCGATTACTTCGGTTCACATATCCTCTTTACCACTGATTCTATTTTCGCAATTCCTTTTTGGGACAATAGGCTTACACAGATTGATCCAAATAATGTCACAAATACCATTGACACATAGGCTAAATAGCCTCTCCCCAAAATATATAGGATATGCATTTTTTCCAAAATCCGATATACAAACATATGACACAGATAAATTTCCAACGAGATTCCAGAAATAAATGTTACCCATTTATTATTTAATACAATACTTTCAACGCTTATCGCATAAATGATCCATAAACTAAAAACAATCAGGCAAACAAATGGCTCCACCAAACCGGATATCTGTGGCCAAGCGTAAAAACTTGCAATAGTCATCAACAATATAACCAACAAATAGCCGTATCTGTACTTTTTGACGTACACCATAAATTCGTTTCTGTAAAGATAAATCAGACCACCCGCACAAAAAAACACCGAACAAAACAGGAAGTTAGTATGGCTCTGATACCCTTCCACAACATGACTACTATCAAGAAAATAAAGTTGTTCACTCAAATTGTAAAAAACACACACTGCAAATGTCAGCCAAGCATTTTTTTTGCTTCTCATCCAAAAACAATAAAATGGAAAAATCATATAAAATAAAAATACTATTCCCAAAAACCAGCCCACTCCAAGTACAGAAATGCTTGCATTCGGTAATAAGGCATATACAAGAGTAATATCTGCAATTCCTTCAATGACTGAATTTAAACTAAGATTCATCATGCAATCCATAAAAACTAACAATGCAAAAAACGGTAATATCTTTTTATATCTTTTTTTATAAAATTCTACAATTGAAATAGACTGATGAAGAATTCTTTCATAATATCCACAACACAAAGAAAAACCGCTAATAATCATAAATAAATAGATTAACCATTTCAGTAGATCTACTTTAGTAGAAACTATACTTGCTATGCCGGTATATTCCGAATTTTCCAATACATGCATTGCTAAAATTGCAATTGCTGCATATGCCCTCATCCCATTAAGTGAGTCATATTTTTTTCCCATAGTTATTCACCAATTCTCTGTAGATTTCATTCATCGCACAGACTCTCTTCGACCAAGTATAATGTTTTTTGATTTTCCAAAAAGCTTTTTCTCCCATAGCTTGTCTCATTGAATCATTTTCAATCAATTTCCTTAATGCTGTTGCTAAATCTACTATCACTTGTTCTTTCGAACAAACATTTACCAGAATTCCGCAGTCATTCTGAACAATGTCTTTTACGCCATTTTGATTCAATGCAATAATAGGCAGTTTATTTGCCATAGCCTCAAACACGGCTGTTCCGGTTGTCTCTCTTAACGACGGCAAGCAATATACATCCGCCTTCTTATATTGTTCCTGCATCTCCGCAAATGGAATATTGCCATGAAAAAAGACCCGATTCTCCAACTTATACGCTCGAACCTTATTTTTTAAAAATTGTTTCTGATCTCCTTCGCCATAGATATCTACAATATATGGTCTACTTGTCTCTATGTGATTCACTGAATCTAGTAAAAGCTCAATTCCCTTTCGATAGATTAATCTGCCCGATACCAGTATATGTATCTCTTTTAAATTGTCATGAAGAAGTTTTTCTCTTTCTCTCAAGTAATCATCATTTATACCCAACTCTGTCAGTCGATATACCTTATCCTGATCAGCATACTTAACCTTCTTCCTAATTACTTCTTCAGTTTCTGCATTTGAGCAATAAATCAAATCTGCGTGTGATAATGCCTTTTTATAATTCGGTAGCATAATTAAGAGTTTATTCATCCAGGCTCGAAATTTTTCGTTCTTCTCATGGCCCTTGATATAGTCAATTAAACACTTTGGTGTCTCTTGCGCTCCACCTACCGGACCAAAAATAAAGGGGATATTCAATTTCCAAAGATATCCTGGAAAACGAAAATCTGCGATTGAAATAACATGGGCTACATCGAACTGTTTCGTTGCATGGAGTTTTTTTGCCTCTTTATATGCAGCCTTTTGCCACATATAATATTGTCCTACCACTGCCAGTTGCTTATTAAATTTATATACAATTTTTCCAAATAACTCTGAACTTGGTAAGTAAATAAAATGAATATTTTTATAGCCTTCTATCTTATTTTCGGCGCAATACTTCTCAATATAAGGCTTATGATCGATTCGAAGCAACACATAAACATCATTGGTCTTGGCCATATTACTCACCCAGGACCAACCAACATAAGGGTCTGAACCAAACATCGGATTACATTCAAATGCCGACAATAGTACTCTCATGAAAACCTCCTTATCACCTTCTTTTACTTTGTCTTTAGCGACACATGTACCCCCATCCTTTTTCCTGCCACTTTCGATAGGTCACCGCTAACCAGCGCCAATAAAAAGAAGAAGTATGAGTTAAAGCTAATCTCACCGAATGAACAAAAAAAGAAACCTATTAAAAAGATTGCTGCCAACTGATTCTCAATGTTATTAAAGTAGCCATATCCATTGTTCCAAAAAGCATAAATTGTGTAAACAAAAGGAATCAATCCAATCAGACCTGTTTGAGTAATTACATCCAAAATACCATTTTGAGCATTCAGATATCCTAAGGTTGTATTCTGCATTACGATTGTATTATCATATCCTGCCCCAAGCCAAATATCTGTTCTCATAATTTTTAGAAAAGTATTATAGATTTCAACACGACCAGTCATCATACCGGAACGATGCAATACATTTACAACAAAATATTGAATCATCGGATTGTTAAAAAGAACATTTGAAAATATCATTACTGCGGTAATCCCTAATACAATTGTAATTAGCATCCACGGCTTAATTCTTACAACAATTCTTCTTCCAAGAATCAGGAGTACTGTTACACATATGCATGCAATACCAGTTGAACACCTTATCCTTGTGCACATAAATATCCCGACAGCAAAAGGCAAAGCAAATGCTATGATATTTCGTTTACGTCTCTTTATTGAATACAAACACAGCCATATATAATACATATAGAAGGTGATAAATTTTCCGCCAAACCAATACGTTGCGCCTTGCCACCCATAGGAGAACAATCCATTTGGTGCCAGAATAACCGTTGCCAAATTGAAAAAGGAAAAAATAGTAAATATTCTATATATCATAAGAAATACTTTTTCACTCTGATATGAGAACATATATAATACAATTAAAAAAATTGTAAGAATCCCAAGCAGATAAACAGCAGCACGAAATACTTTCATTAAATCCTTTGTATAATTGATTGTAACCAGTAGTAAGATTATTCCCCACACCATAAATCCAATGACAGGTGCCTTAATCAATTTCAAGCTCTTTTTCGCACATAAAAAAATAGTCACGCTATAAATAAAAAACTGTACCAAATACATCGCGCGTACAATCTGCGCCGCCTTACCGCTCGCATAAATCAATCCATTTGGCAAAAAGGTCACAAAAATAGATAATGAGAAAAATATCTGAATATATGTAACCTTCAATTTAATTTGCTTCATCTACATATACACCTTTCCAATTTACAATCAATTCGTTTGTATACGCCATCAAGCGTTCCTCGAATACGCGTGTAGTAAACTTGCTGGTATACAGATTTCGCGCATGTTCTCCCATTGCTTTGTCATCTCTAGCACTCCATGCCGATATCATTTTTTTGCACAACGCATTCACATCCGATTCAAGATAAGAATAACCATCATATTCATCTTTTACCATGTAGTACTGCCCTGAACCAGAACTGATAATCACATTTTTCCCGAACATAAAACATTCTGTAACAACTACCGGCAACGGATCGTCGATTGAGCAACAGATCAGTGCATTGATTTGCCGATACAATGCAGGGATTTCGCTTCGTTCCACTCGAGGAATGTAATCGATTTCCGGATACTGTTTCACAACGCGCAAAAATTCTATATAATATGGATCCTTCTCATCCAAAGGAGTACCTACCAACATCAGTTTGCTAGCAGCTCTAATTTTCTTCGGCAACAGATTATAAGCTTGAATGGCAAACAGCTGATTTTTCCGGCTACATATAGCTCCCATTACCAAAAATGTATAGATATTTTTACCATTCATCTGTGCAATGGGTTCTTCATTTTCTGCCAAATCATCCAGTCCATAGTAAAGCATCCGCGTTTTATACTGGATACCGTTTTTTGCCAATGCCATGGTTGTTCTGTCACTCACTGCCAAAACCATTGTACTCGCTGCAACATGAGTGGGCATTTCGGCTGCGATTGGATCAATGTAGGAATCACCTTCATGAAGCCACCAAATTGTCGGAAAATTATTTTTTTCAAATAACTCGACCCATTTGTACATTACGGCCGTATTAACAAATGCAAATTGAAACTTGCAACTCAACACCAATTTTGAAAGCATCTTCCATCCTCTTGGCACAATCCAAACTTCAATTTTTTGATCTCTGCAAACTTTAATCAAGTCTCCATAAAATTCCGTATATAGTATCACCTTATACCCATTCTTTTGGTAAACTTTTGCCGCTTCCAGAAGCACCAGCGGTGCTCCTCCATATCCCATTCCATTTGTTACTAGTATACAAGCTTTCACTTTTTTTTTGCATTTGAATCCTACGATCAAGACTAAGGAGTAGATTGCCACAATAATGTCTCTTGCGAACTTTATGCTTTCTTTTACCGCGTGCATTTTATTCTTCCCATTCTCTGTTTGTAATCAAAGCGTTTTTAATCGCCTCAAGATACCCATACTGATACTTCTCATCTGGTTCCAAATATCCGCATTCTGCCCATTCATTCCATGCAGTTATAAAGAGCATATCTGAATGATAAACCTCTCTGGCTCGCTTTACCTGCTTCGTCATATACTTTTCAAACTTTTCTGGTGTTGCTCCATCATATATCTTGGCCTCATTGCCTCTTCGAGGCGAGTTATCAAAACCAACAAAGGCACCTGGAACATTTTTCTCGCTTTCAGGCTTTCTTTTCAAAATTGCTTCCCACGCCTTATCATAACTGAGCGGCTTATTTTTATTAAAGAAATTCTCACCATAGTGCAGTAAGTCAATACCAAAATGTTTACCCACCCAATTCGAAACATTTCTGCGAATCGCTTTCAGATATTTATGCTGATTTGCAAACATATCTCTATATGCGTATAGTGGCTCAAATTCAATATTCAAATCAAATCGACTATCATCTTTATCTTTTGCCAAATCAAAATCTATATTCTGATATGCAAAGCAAAAGCCATTTTCGAAACCATTTTCTTTTGCAAGCTTATTCCAGTAATCCAGCATTTCGTTCAAGCAACCAACAATTTCCGGTCTGTATAAAACAAACAAGGGTCTTCCATCCACGGTGATATAACGTTCATCCTTAAAGAACGGTAGCAAGTAATCAAAATGCTCCCTCCATTCTTTTTCTCTGCCATAATTTTGTGGAATTAATACTTTTTTTGCGTCTCCAACCCAGGCCTTTGTCCAAGGTTCATTTGCCCAACAAACACAAAAAGGTAAATCAATTTCCTTATTAGCTAGCATCTGTTCCATTGGCTTTTCCAGCAGCATATGACCGCTAAACCAGTAATGGTAGTAACAAAAACCATATATGCCATATTTTTTTGCAAGATCCACCTGCCATTTTTTTACATTATCATCCAGGAGATTATAATAATTTTCATTTAGTGGTACACGGGGCTGGTAGTGTCCTTCGTATAATGGCTTCGATTTTTTTACATTGACCCATTCAGTGAATCCATCGCCCCACCATTCATCATTTTCAGGAATATTATGGAACTGTGGCAGATAAAATGCGATAACTTTCATAATTTTATATCCTCCGTTTTTATTTCCATCGATTAATTTTTTTATAAACTATTGGCATTATTGGCCTAGCAAACATATACATGAGTAAAGCTATTTTCATTTTTTTCCGAATGCACGGATCCTGCATAACCAGTTTACAATTAATTTTTAGAAGCTGCTCACTATTCTGAATTTCAGAATCAAACATTCCATTGCGTGGCGCATTCATATAGATTCGAAAGGCTGCTGCAGTTTGATAAGAACGTGCTGCCTTCTGCAGTTTTTCACTTCGGTTTGACAGATATTCCGTTAACTGCTGACAAATTATCAAAATATCACAGTCTCTCTTTGAAAACTTTTTTGTAGTAATACTTCCTTCGCGGTGCATATATCCATAAAGCTTTGCATTACCGTAAACGATTATTTTTGCTTTATCAAAAATCTTATACATTACAGCACTATCTTCAAACAGCATTCCTTTTGGGAATTCGATTTCCTCGAAATAGTCTTTTTTGTACAATTTCCCCCAAGCCGCAACCAAAAAAGATTTCTGATACAACATTTCTACGATTGCATCTTCTGCCTTATAAACGCGCTTAAAAGTTTCCTGCTCAAAAACAATTTTCTCATTCGGATAACAATGTACTGGATTACAAATTGCAATGTCCCCATCATTCTCTTCTAGAATGTTGTATAAATACTCTACATAATCCGAACTCACCACATCGTCGCTATCAATAAACGTGATATATTCTCCTTCTGCCTGTATAATTCCTTTGTTTCTTGCGTCAGATAGACCTCCGTTCTTTTTATGGATAACCTTTATACGTTCATCCTGTCCCATGTAATGATCACACATTTTTCCACTGCAATCAGTCGACCCATCATCCACCAAAATAACTTCTATATTGCTATATGTTTGTTTTAAGATACTCTCCACACAAGTACCAAGATATTTTTCCACATTGTATACTGGGACAACTATACTAATTAGTTCGTTCATCTTTGTATGCTTCCTTATATAATCTTTTTAATTCCTGGCAAATACTTCATAATTGTAACCATCATGTAAGAAAGTGCCAGATTCACGATAACGAGAATCATTCCTCCCATTGCGAAACTCACAGTAAATGGATTAAACTTGAACAGCTTATATGCTAAATTAATTATGACCATGTGGATCAGGTAGATTCCAAACGACTTCTCCCCAATTTCTGACAACACTTGGTCCAACTTATTCTCTATATTCATAGAATTAAACAGCACAAACAATCCGATTGATTGTATCACAACTAGCACTGAATCATATCCAAACAATGAGCTGAGTGGCACACCAAATCCCTCCCAAAGCACAGTAGTAAAGATTAGTATCCCAGATGAAACCATTACAAGCGCAATATTAATTTTTTTGTCATACTTAAACATTCCACGATTCCATGCTGCACCCATAAGAAGCCAGAACGGATAGATTGTATTGATATGACAATAAAACCCTAGATTGATTTCCAAAAGTTTCAACAACCTAAAAATCGATTCAAATAAAAATAAAATCGCAAGAATATATTTCAGTTGCTCATCAGACGCATAATCCGCAAAAATCTTATACATTGGCAACAACACATAGAGTCCAAGAAGACAATATATATACCACATATGTGCCCAAGTATTTCCTGTTAACACATTATATGCAACTTGTAATATCTGTCTGAGTTCCAGTATTCTAGAGTCAAAAAACAATTCCATCCAAGAAAAAGCACCCCCAAAAATAAGCAATACAAGCAGCATACGGAGGATATACTTCCTGTATAGCTTTTTTAAAGGTACTTTTCGATTCGAATCAAGCAATAAAGATCCTGTCATCATCAAAAAACAAGGCACAGCCCACCACATCATATTCATCACACATCGGTACAAAATCTTTTCCGCAACCAATGCTCCTTCACCAAATTGCAAAAGAGCCGAATACATTGTATGAATCGTAATGACTGCCAGAACCGAAAATGCTCTAATATGCTCAAAGTGCTTATTCTTTTTTATCTCCATTCCTTTTTGCATCGTTTGCTCCAACCTTTAAAAATAGAAATTTTCCAATTCTGCTCTAGTTGAATTCCAGAACGGTTCCTTGAAATTCACCCTTTTTTCAACAAGATCATCCACATATCCAATCACTCTCGCAGGATTTCCCCCAACAATTGTTCCGGAAGGAACGCGTTTCGTAACAACAGCTGCGCCGGCAATAATTGTATTATCCTCAATTACTACTCCTGGCATTATTGTTGTTCCCCCCCACGCACACATTGTTTCCGATCGTTATCGTTTGAAAATGTGTACGAAATGTTCCCTTATCTTTGTATTGTGGAGATGCTGAAAACATCTGTCCAAAAATGTCATGGGTAACAAACGAAACATTTGCCGCAATTCGAACATTATTTCCAATCGAAATCAAACATGCATCCGCAGGCAAATAAGTCGGTTCAAAATAACAATTGTCTCCCATCGCATGAAATACTCGATGTTTCTTCAAATACTCAGCTCGCCAATGTCCGTCTTTTTTTCTGTAAATCGTTTTGAATAAAATTTTATGTATCGCATTAGCTTTTCTTTCTTCAGTCAACGTGTTTTTTCCGTCATTTATTATCATAAGCAAATTCCTTTCTATCCATTTACTTTGCATTTATTAAAAACACATCTTCATACTGTCCGCAGATTTTGTCCCACGTATACTCTTCTGCCACACGCTTTTTGGCCTTTTTCCCCATCTCTGCAATTTCATCTGCAGTCATCAGGTCAGCCTTATCAATCAGCTTAGCCAGATTTCCATTCATACGACTCCAGTATAAAGCGCAATCTTCTGCTACTTCTCTATTAAACCCAACATCAACCAGCAAATTCAAATCCGTACTACCAAGTGCTTCAATCAGCGATGGATTTGTGCCTCCAACGGTATGACCATGAAAATATGCATAAGCATTTTCTCGAATCTTCTTGAGCAATTCCTGATCATAAACAGTACCAACAAATTTGATTCTTTTATCGCTTTTAAAATGCAATTTTTCTTCCAATTCGTTCAGAAACTTAGCATTTACATTTGTGATGATAGCAAAGTCCTTTTGGCTCTTACTCTTCATAAACTCTCGAATCATAACTTCAAAAGAGTTTTCCGGTACGAAGCGACCAACAACAAGATAATATCCCTTCTTCGTCAGTCCTTTTTCCTTATACCAGTTCATCAGTTTTTCATCGTCATCTGGCAGCTTACTGAGTGCTAAATCTGCACCATAAGCGATAAACGTAGTTTTCGGATTTCTTCCTTTAATCCCTTTCCCGTCATAGCACTCATGGATATACTTTTCGATATTCACAGAGTCACAGATAGCTAGGTCACAGTATTTGACCATCATCTGCTCCGAAATCTTCCAGTATTTTCGAATCGGCGCAGACCACTTTGCTCTCATCCACTCGTGTCCATCCGGATTCAGGTACACAGTGCCTCCCAGCTTATGGATTTCTCTGTAGAAATGACCTGCAAAAGGTCCGATACGACAAGCCATTATGTAGACAATTGGATGCGGAATATGATTCTTTTTAATATGCTCACAACAAGCCTTTAGTGCTTCCACATCATAATAAATTGCCTGTGCAGGTCCAATCTGAGGAATATCAATTTTGAAGCAATGAGCATTGTGCAATTCAAATTCGTGGTCATTAATCTTTGTCACACCCTCAAATTTGTTCTCGTCCATGCAGCCATCACCATTGGCTTTACAGGCAACATGATATTTAATATTCTCTTTGCTCTGGTGGTACTCTGTGAGCTTATAGACAAACGTCTCATATCCTCCATACGCTCCGAGGCTTTTGGCGCCAACCAGATACACATGCTGTACTTCTTTTTTTGAATCCATTCCTCTATTCCATCCTCATTTTTTTGTTTTTATCGCAACAATTTCTTTTCCCCAAACACTTTTTCCTGTTACCTTTTTGTCTGGTATTGCTACATTATAATATAACTTATCTATTTTTTAATTAAAAGCAATCACATCGACCCGTCTTTCTTCGCCACCACCATCACCGTCTTCAAAAGAATCTTAATATCCAACCCAATATCCCAATTTTCAATATATTCCTTATCCAGTCTCACAACCTCTTCGAAGTCCGTGATATCGCTTCGCCCACTGACTTGCCACATACCGGTGATTCCCGGCTTGATTGCAAGTCTCGCTTTATGTCGCGGTTCATACAAATTCGTCTCCGAAATCAACGGCGGTCTCGTCCCTACAATGGACATATCCCCCTTGAGCACATTAAAAAACTGCGGAAACTCATCCAGACTCGTCCTTCTAATAAAATCTCCCACCCCGGTCTTATGCGACCCATCCGGCAGCACCTTATTTCCGATCACTCTGGGGTCGAAGTCCATCTTGAACATTTTGCCATCGCCCAGTTTGTTCTCTTTCATAAGCTCGGCTTTCCGCGCTTCCGCATCCATATACATGCTGCGGAATTTGTACATTTTGAATTTCTTTCCGTTCTTTCCTACACGTTCCTGGGAGAAGAAAATCGGGCCTGGGGATGCCAGGTAGATGGCAGGGCCAACAAAGATGGTAATGATTCCTGTGAAAATACAGCCAACCAGTCCGCCGCAGATATCCATCAGGCGCTTCAGGAAAAGCTGTCCGAAGGATGCATAGTTCAGACTTGTGGTCAGAACTGTATAGCTTCCAACTTTTTCCACAAACTGTCTTTTACCAGTCTGGTTGGTGATTTTTGCAAGGTTCAGATGAACGGTTACGCCGGTTTCGGTGAGCTTGTCGACAAGCCCATCCGGGTATGGCAGATCTTCGGAGATGACAATCAGCACCTCGTCAATCCACTCCTGGCAGACGTACATAGGCACGTCACTTTCGCCTGCCACAACAGGAACGCCACAGATTTTCTCACCGGTACATTCCTCATCGATCACAACCACTCCGGCAAGGGAATATCTGGCATAATTGTTTTCCTGCATGCTGTGCACTACGTTCTCTGCTACCGCTTTGGAGGTGATGATCAGCAGCTTCTTGTCGCCGCCGTTTTCCATTTTTTTATGTAAGGAATTTTTCCAGATTTCTCTTATGGCATAGGTAAGGATCATGTAGATCACAATTGTGGTAATCAGGATCATTCTGGAAAAGCTCTGGCCTTCCTGGATTATGAACAGGTAAGCGATTGCAAGAGCGCCTACTATCACAGCATTTTTCAAGGTGGAGACAAATTCCTTATAGTGACCTCTTTTCAGAACGCTTTTCATGGTGCCGGAGGTGAAGATCACCACCAGGTCTGCAAATCCAAGGAATATTGCCATATTTCGATACAATATATCTCCATACACATTGAATCCGTACCCGCGAAATGCATATGCCAAAATAAATGCCAGCTGCAGACAGATCATATCCAGAGCAATAAAATCCGCATGTTTTAACCAGCCCTCTGAGTCCTTCCGATACATATTTTCCTTTTCCCTCCCAAGTACTTTTCTTCCGTTCAGCTTATCTAGAACCTGTTTTGGTAAATACAGTTGACAGAATCCTTCCAGTCTCTAAAATGCAATGGCAAAATCCATTTTATATCTATAACTTATCTAAATTTATATTTTCCCGCCAACGCTTCCCGGTTATATTTTTTCTCAGGCATATTCAAGTCACATCACTTCTGATCTGTAACCACCGTTTATGCGTCAGCGGTATTATTTATTTTTTTCCAATTTCGACAAATTTCACCATTCCAGTCTTCTTAATAAAATACCACCCTGCCATATTAGTGTCAACCCCCCCCCAGGTTTCTTTCTGGCTTTTCCGGCAAAGTTTGGTAATTTTATCCACTTAACCCGATTTTCCCACTGGTTTTTTCCACTACTTTTTCATAAAGTGTTTGATAAACAAATACATGAGAATCACCAGCGCCCCAAAGTACCCCAGCACTCCAAAAGCCGGAATTCCCATTATCTTCGGTGTCATATCTGTGGTACAGATAATACTGGAGCTGATCAGAAGTGCCATTACCCAAAGACCAAGCACGATGTTCCGGATCAGGCGGCGCATCAGCCACGCCAGGTCATCGGAGGCGTGAAGATCCAGGTTGATCTTGGTCTGGCCTTTCATACAGCCCTGCAGGAAATCTGCTGCCAGCGCAGGGATATCCACAGCGCGGAGCATGGAGCGATACAGCTTTTTCCCGGTGCCCTTCATCTGCTTCTTCCATTTTTCCTTCTCCAGAAGGTTTCCCTTCAAACGGGCTGCTGCAATCTGCACCATATTAATCTCCGGGCTGATATCTGCCAGTACCCCTTCCATATGCGTCAGTCCTCTTGCAAGCATGGTAAGGCCATGGGGCATGACGATCTTGTTCTCCTTCATTACGTCCATCAGATCTGTAAGGATTTCTACGATATCGATTTCGCCAAAATCTGCGGTGCCGTATTTCGCCATAAGGTCTCGGATGTCTGTGTAAAGACGGCTCTGGTTAGGTTTCCCCTTGAATTCTCCAAGTGCCAGCACTGCATCCTGGATTTTTCCAATGTCATTCAGTGCCACTCCTTCGATAGCCTGACCGATCAGCTCGCGGTCACGTTCATTCAGCCGTCCCATCATTCCCATGTCGATCCACACGATCTTGCCGCCCTGGATCATCACATTTCCAGGATGGGGATCTGCGTGGAAAAAGCCGTCGTCCATAACCTGCTTGATAAAATTATCTACAAATTTGCTGCCGATCTCATCAAGGTCGTAGCCGCCTGCAAGAAGCTCTTCCTTATGGTCGATTGGAATACCATCAATGTATTCCATAACAAGGACGCTGGCCGTGGTATATTCCCTGTAAAGAATGGGCGTTTTTACAAATGCCATATTTTTATTTTTCCTGGAAAATTCTTCCATGTTGGCCGCTTCCGTCAGGAAATTCATCTCTTCCTGGGTGACACGCCACAGCTCTTCCAGCACAAGATTCAGATCTACCGCTTCCTTGATGCTTACAGGGGGAAGGAGCTTTACCGCCTTTTTCATCAGGCCGATATCCCGGGCCATGATTTCGTAGATGCCCTTTCGCTGAACCTTTATCACAACTTCTTCGCCGGTTTTCAGGACGGCGCGGTGTACCTGGGCGATAGAGGCTGAGCCAAGGGGCTTCTCCTGGATTTCCTGAAATTCTTCCTGCCAGGGACAGCCAAATGCTTCCCGGAGGACTTCTTCAACTTCTGCAAATGGCATGGGGTCTACATCAGAGCAAAGCTTCATCAGCTCGTCGCAGTAGCGCTTGGGCAAAATGTCGGAGCGCATGGACATGATCTGTCCCAGCTTGATGAAGGTGGGGCCGAGATCTGTGAGAATGAGGCGGAGCTTCTCCGGGGAGACGCCTCGGGTGATGGCATGCTTGTGGAGAACGGCTGTAATTTCTTTTAGCCTTTCTTTATACGTGCCGGTGTCTTTGCCATTTGACTTCTTACCAGCTGTGTTGCTTTTCTCATTTTTATCCTGTTGGTTTTCCACTTCCAGATTCTTTCTTTGTGCCTGGTCTGCTTCTGACTTCATCGTACTGTCATTCTTTGTCACGCCCATGTCTGTTCCCCTTACTGAAAAGGCAGGATTCGGGTACTCTTTCTCCTCATCCTGCCTTCATAAATTTCTTTATTTTGTTCTGCAATGCCGTTCAGGATTTCCTGCTGCACTTCTTAAACAAGGCAATACTATTTCTTTTTCGGAAAATGTTATTGCTTATTCCTGAGGGTCGTCCTCGTATTCTTCTTTGGCTTCCTCCACTTCTTCTGCCTCTTCCTCTTCTTCGGCAGTCTCCTCTGCGTCCACGTCTTTTGCCTGCATCTTGCTGATCTGCTCTTTCAGGGCGGCCAGCTGATCCGGAGTCATTTTGCCAAGGACTTCCTTCAGCTCGTCCGGGTTGGATGGCTTCAGAGTTACGTTTACGTTCTTCTTCACGCTCTCTTTGATATTGTGCTTCAGTTCCTGATTGAGGACCTTGCCCTGTTCTACAGTGAGCTCACCTTTCTTTACCAGTTCATCCAGAACTTCTTTGGATTTCTCTGCGGTCACTGCTGCAGTGCCGATTCCTGCAAGTAATATTTTTTTGATGCCTTCTCCAAGTTCCATAGTGTGTGCTCCTTTCTTATTTACAGCTATATCTGCCAACTCCCTGTGGGATTTTCGTTTTCAGCAGATCGGACTTCTCATAAAAGTCCAAGAAATACCAGCCCTTTAGGTACGAAAATGATCAGTCCGGCGATGGCGGCCATGATGGCGGCGATCAGGACGGCGCCTGCTGCGGTGTCCTTGGCGATCTTCGCCAGGGGCTTGTACTCGCTGGTCACCAGATCCACCACGGATTCTACGGCGGTGTTCACCAACTCCAGTGCCATCACCAGTCCGAAAAGGCCAAGACAGATGCACCATTCCACTGGGGAAAGCTTCAGGATGATGCCTGCGATCACTACCAGGACTGCCATGATACAGTGGATCTTCATGTTCCGTTCCTTGCGGATGCAGGTGAAAATTCCTTCAAATGCGTATCCGAAACTTTTCGTAATTGGTGGTTTCTTTGGTGCTGTCATTTCGTACCCTTCCTGTCTGTTGGTTTGGGAGTAGTATAGCATATTTTGTGAGAAATTACTATAAATTTAGATAATTTTTACAATTTTCTCATTATTGCTGTACGAATTGCAAAAAGGGCAAGCTGCAAAACAGGCCTGCCCTTACATACATTTTCTAAATATCCAGTTTACTAAAATCAATCACCAGGTTCTCATAGATTCCTGCTTTTACTGAATCCTGCAGTGTATATTGTTCCGTATCTCCTTTTTCAAAATTATATACAAATATCTGATTCTTAGCCGCATCTATGATCCAGTATTCTCTTACACCTGCTGTTCTGTATTTAAAAAGCTTCGTATAATAGTCCATTCGTTTACTTGCAGGAGAAACAATCTCAATAATCCAGTCTGGTGCACCATTGCAGCCTTGATCATCCAGTTTATCCGGGTCGCAAATCACTGAAATGTCTGGCTCTACATAAGTACTAGTCGTGTCATCCAGATATACTGCAAATGGAGCAGCATAGACTTCGCATTTCCCCTTATGAGAACGGATGTACTCAAGAATTCTGGCTGACAGTTCCATGGATATTTTCTGGTGTGTTCTGTTAGGTGGTGCCGTATAGTATATATGTCCATCAATAAGCTCCGCTCTCTCCCCTTCTGGAAGAGCATATATATCATCTATTGTATAAACTTTTTCTTCGAGTAATGGCATGTAATCAGTCCTTTTCGATGATTTCTATTACTTCTAAGTATATCGAAAGAACTCCTTCAAATCAACCATTTGAAAATGAATTTCCATTGAAATAAATCAAAAAGCAGTTTATAACTTTATATCTTTCTGCCGTTCTTTTAGCTTCTTCATAACCGTAGGATACCGCTTATAATCTGTATGTGGCAATGCTTGGGCTGCTACCATTAGTTCCAGGAAGTCTTCTACTTCAGCGAACTGGATGTAGACCATTTCTTCCAGAATCTGGTCGATGTCAATGAGAAGGCTCCGGTTCAGAAGCAGCTTCTGGGCTCCTTCCAGTGAGGAGTTTCCAGCGTTGATAATATGGTCGCGATCCATGTCGGGATACATGCCGATGGTGATGGCAGACTCTTTGGATACGTGTTTGCCAAAGGCTCCTGCCACGTAGAAGCGGTCAGCCTGGTCTAAGTCAAGACCGGATTCACGGAGCATGATCTCCACCATGGTGTGAGCGGCGGATTTGGTGCGGATGAATTCGTCAATGTCTTTCTGGTAGAAGTACAGACCTGGGGCATATTCCACACAGAGCTGGTTGTCTCTCTCCTGGATAAGAGGGCTTTTTTCCGGGGAAAGCTTGCCGCGGATGTCGATCCAGCCTTCTAGGAAAAGCTCTGCGATCAGGTCTATGATGCCGGAACCGCAGATTCCCCGAGGTTCTTCCCCCGATGAATTCTCCTCATGATTACCTGAATTTTTCTCATGGCTTCCTGAGTCTTCCTTATGGCTTCCAATCACATGCACATAAATATTTCCATCCCTTATCTTCACTTCATCTACTGCTCCTATGTCCGCCCGCATTCCGGTACGCACTACTCCTCCCTCCAGCGCTGGTCCTGCTGCGCCTGCACCGCATAGAAGAAATTCTTTATTTCCAATCACCAGCTCGCCGTTGGTTCCGATATCGAAGAAAACACTGATCTCGTTTTTCTTGTATAATTCAGTGTCAATCATGCCGCTGATAATATCGCCGCCAAGGTAGTTTGACTTGGCAGGGTAACAATAAACGTAGCCTTTCAGCGGAATATCCAGATCGCGCGCCAATTGAAAGCCGGGGCAGTCGGCATGAACTGCGTGTGGGGTGTAGAAGACGCAGAAGGCATCCATTCCAAGAAGGAAGTGAATCATGGTGGTGTTGCCCGCGATTACCATGGAGAGCGCGGAGTGGCTTGCATCCAACTTATCCATGCATTCACAAATGGATTCCACCGTAGCCCGCCGCACTTCTTCCAGCTTTTCCTTATTATCTTTACAGTAAAAAATCCTGGACAGAATATCTGTCCCCCACTGGATCTGCTTATTGAAGCAGCTGACTTCCTTCAAAATCTCTCCACTGTTGCAGTCCAGAAGTCTCGCCACCACAGTGGTACTTCCCAGATCCACCGCCAGCCCATAATGCTGCGCGGTGGTATCTCCTTCCTCTATCTCCACCATTTCCCAGTTTTCCCCATTCCAGGCAAGGGAAACCGTTATTTTCCACTTTGCGTTGTCCAGCAAGGGGTATAACTCCCGCAAAATGTGGACAGGTATATGAACACGCTCTTCCACACCTGCTGCCATCAGGCTATCCAGGATTCGTTGCTGATCTGAGCGGGGATCGTCTTCGGTTGGGAGGGGGAGTTCGAGATATTGTTTTTGGCTGAGTCCATTCATCGTTTTTCAGCTCCTTATTTTTTACTCGTTTTGAGTGTATTTATATATTCTATTTCTTATTTGGATATTTTTTATTGACGTAATTCGAATTATTCTATATAATAAATATATGTATTTCAAATTTAATATATTTTCCCGAGCAGTTGGGGGACGTGCTCTCACCCATCCGAGTTTTATGGAGGAGGTGATACTTATGTCAACCTATGAAGAATTTATGGTTATTTTAACCGCAGGTATTTTACTTGTTTCTATTCTGGAATTCGCCATACATAAGAAATAGCCGTCCTAACCCTCGGAAAGTTGCGGAACGGCTATCTCAATAGTCAACACCCAATATAACAGGATCAGGTAGAGAGCATCTACCTTCCAGCTGTTCTGGTGAGTATATTATATCTATTCTATATGATTTTGTCAATCAATAATAGAAAATGGAGGGATTTTTATCATGACTTTTGGAAAAAGACTTATGCAGCTGCGTAAAGAACATGGTTATCGCAATCGCGACACTTTCGCTGCCGAGCTTGGCATTCCTGCCAACACTTTGCGTAATTACGAAATGGACATTCGGGAACCAGGCTTTCCATTCCTTATAAAGATGTCGCAGCTTTTTCATGTCTCTACAGATTACCTGTTAGGGTTAACAGAAGAAAGAGCGACTACAGCTGTCAATGTTCAATCCATCTCCGAACAGCAGCTTATCGAGAAATATCGTCTTCTCGACTGCACTGGAAAAGAACTTGTAGATTACACAATTGCCATTGAATTAAAGCGAACCACCTTATTGGAAAATCAAAAAAACCGCATTCTCCATTATGAGCAGGCGTTTAATTTCTTAAAACAGTCATAATCGTTTTATGCATTTTCTATATACTTCTATAGCCAGCAGTGGACTATCTCTGCATTTTCTCTGGCTATAATTTTCCAAGTGTGCCGTCAGTCTTCATATTATCTGACCACTGATCTTCTTTTATAAGATAGTCTTTTATTCTTTTATTTGAAGATAACTGCTGTAATTCAAAAAACTCCCCACCGATCATTCAGTGGGAAGTTTCTCAATTCCAGTAATCTTTATTTCGCAACAAAGTTTACAATCTTATTCGGTACATAAATCTCTTTCACAAGAGTCTTTCCTTCCAGGAAGGAAGCCACTCTCTCATCCTTCTTCGCCAGCTCAAGAGCTTCCTCTTTCGCACAGCCGTTCGGGATTACGATGGTTCCACGAACCTTACCGTTGACCTGGACACCGATTTCTATGGAGTCCTCTACAGTCTTACTCTCTTCATATTCCGGCCACTGGGAAAGGGAAAGTAAGCCTTCTCCGCCGATGGTCTCCCAGATTTCCTCGCAAAGATGAGGTGCAAACGGGCAAAGGAGCTTGATGAAGATTACAAGGTCATCCTTGCTGATCTTACCAACAGCATAAATCTCGTTGATGAGAGTCATCAGGCAGGCAATTGCAGTGTTGAACTTCATAGCCTCGATATCGGAAGATACCTTCTTGATTGCCTTATGGATCTTAACCTCCATATCCTTGGCTGCCGGCTCCTCTGTCATGATATCGGTCAGTCCTGCAACTCTCTCAAGGAAACGCTTGCAGCCTCTTACGGAGCTGTCGTTCCACGGAGCAGCTGCGCCGTAGTCACCCATGAAGAGAACGTAGGTACGAAGTGCATCTGCACCATACTCATTTACAATGTCAAGCGGGTCAACAACGTTGCCCTTGGATTTACTCATCTTGTCGCCGTCTGAACCAAGGATCATACCCTGTGCAGAACGTTTCGCATATGGCTCCGGAG
>NZ_JBCPGE010000038.1:0-5097 GCF_040914025.1 Ruminococcus sp. RTP21484sp1_RTP21281st1_A8_RTP21281_210402 | reverse complement strand
CTTCTGTATTGTGTGGATCCACATAACGAAGGAAATACCAGGAAGATCCAGCCCACTGTGGCATGGTATCCGTCTCTCTCTTGGCATCGCCGCCGCATTTCGGGCATTTGCAGTTTACGAAAGAATCGATCTTTGCAAGTGGGGACTGTCCGTCCTCACCAGGCTGGAAGTCTTTGATCTTCGGCAGACGAAGCGGAAGCTCCTCATATGGAACTGCTACATCACCACATTTCGGACAATGAACGATCGGGATTGGCTCGCCCCAGTATCTCTGACGGTTAAATGCCCAGTCTTTCATCTTATACTGAACGCCAGCTTTACCAATGCCCTTCTTCTCAAGCTCTTCCAGCATGCGCTTGATGGAATCCTTCTTATTTGTATAGCCATTCAGGAAATCGGAGTTGATCATCTCACCGTCACCTGTGTAGGCTTCTTTCTCAATGTCGCCGCCCTTGATAACCTGGATAATGTCAATACCAAATTTCTTGGCGAAATCATAGTCTCTCTGGTCATGTGCCGGTACTGCCATGATCGCGCCGGTACCATATCCCATCATTACATAGTCTGCAATGTAGATCGGGATCTTCTTGCCATTTACAGGATTTACGCCCTCAAGTCCTTGGATGCATACACCTGTTTTCTCTTTTACAAGCTGGGTTCTCTCGAACTCAGTCTTCTTCGCACACTCTTCACGGTAAGCCTTGATCTCATCCATGTTGGTAATGCGGTCAGCATATTTGTCGATCAGCGGATGCTCCGGTGCGATAACCATGAAGGTTACACCAAACAGGGTATCTGGTCTGGTGGTGTAAATCTGCAGTGTCTCATCAATTCCGTCAACTGCAAAGTTTACGAAAGCACCTGTGGATTTACCGATCCAGTTTACCTGCTGCTGCTTGATGTTCGCCGGATAGTCCACATCCTCCAGTCCCTCAAGAAGCTTGTCTGCATACTGGGTGATTCTTAAATACCAGACATCCTTGGACTTCTGGATAACGTCGCTGTGGCAGATATCGCATTTGCCTCCCTGACTGTCCTCATTGGAAAGAACAACCTTACAGGATGGGCAATAGTTAACTAATGTCTTATCACGGAAAACAAGTCCGTTCTCAAACATCTTCAGGAAAATCCACTGGGTCCATTTATAGAAATCTTCCTGTGTGGTATCGATCACACGGCTCCAGTCAAAGGAGAATCCAACACTCTTCAGCTGATTGGTGAATTTCGCAATGTTCTGGTCTGTGATCTCACGAGGATGTGTATTCGTCTTAATCGCATAATTCTCAGTAGGAAGTCCGAATGCATCGAATCCGATTGGGAACAGTACATTGTATCCCTGCATTCTTCTCTTTCTGGAAAGTACCTCGATACTGGAATATGCCTTAATATGTCCAACATGCATTCCCGCACCACTTGGGTATGGGAACTCTACAAGGCCGTAGAATTTCGGTTTATCACTTCCGTCAACAGCTTTAAACGCCTGCTGCTCTTCCCACTTTTTCTGCCATTTCGGCTCAATTTTCTTAAAATTGTGTTTCATTGATGGTTCCTCCACATTTATTGTGCCTGTCATAACTGTTCAATGCATTCACAGCTATTGCCTGTCAACAAAATAACTGTCGGCTGATTCGCCTGTTTATCGCGCAGATCAGGCGCGTTATTTTGCAAAAATCCTTTTACCATTCTAATCCAACATAGTGGTTTTGTCAACGAGAAACCGCCTCTATTGCGGCCTGAAGCTGATTATCCTCGTCATGGGTATAATCCGTCCGGTTCAAAAGACTGGCATCCAGTTTCACCTCCACATCCGGTGTGATTCCCACCTTGTGGATATCATTGCCCTTGGGGGTAAAATATTTCGCCGTAGTCAGCTTCACCGCACTTCCATCAGAGAGCTGGCGGATGCTCTGAACGATTCCCTTTCCATAAGTGGTGGTTCCCACAATCGTTCCAATCTCATAATCCTTCACTGCCCCGGCAAAAATCTCTGATGCACTGGCGCTGTTCTCATTTACCAGCACTGCCAGCGGAATGTCGATCGGAGTGTCACCGTCACACTTCATCTCCTGTTTTTCCCCATATTTGTCCTCTGTATACACGATCAGTCCTTCGGGCAGAATCTGGCGCAGTACATCGCACACAGAAGAAAGCACACCACCTGGATTGTCACGAAGATCCACGATCAGCTTCTCCATGCCTTTTGCCTGAAGATCTTTGTAAGCATCCTCAAACTGCTGGGGTGTTACCATGGTAAACTCTGTAATTCGCAAATACCCTATAGAATCCTCCAGCATTTCATAAGAAACAGTGGGCAGCTCCACATCGCTCAAAGTCACTGTAATTTCTTCCGGTTCATCTGCCTCCTGGTGATAAACGGTCAGGATAGAAGTACCGTCCTCCTTTTCCCGTATCATCTTTGAGACCTCAGCTGGCGTCATTTCCGTTACATCCGTTCCGTTCACAGCTGTGATCACATCATTCGCCTTCAGCCCGGCCTCATCTGCCGGACTGCCCTCATAACAATCCACCACCAGAATACCACCCTCCGTATTTTGGGTAATGCTCACGCCGATTCCAGAGTAAGAGCCCTCGGTGTCTCTCATCTCCTCCTCGTATTCTTTCTCCGTATAATATCTGGAATACGGATCCCCCAGCCCATAAAGAAGCCCGGTATAAATCCCCTCCTTCAGCGAATCCTCATCCACATCTTCCAGATAATTCTGATCTATAATATCTTCCAGATACTTAATCTTCTGGGTAACTGCCACATCCGACAGTACATTACTTCCCGCACGTCCCGCTTTCTGAAGCCCCACATATCCCCCGCCCAGCACCAGGGATGCGCAAAGCACACCAGTTACAGCCCCCTTCATAAATTGTTTATCTGCCATCTATATTTCTCCTTATTTTCGCTATACAAGTTCTATCCAACCAGCAGCATTTGGGCAACTGATATTCCTAAGCAAGTCATTTCAGGTGCGCCCTTAGCGCAGGTGAGATCCGATGGTTACGAAGACTTAGACGCGAGGGCTCTCCCGAGCGTCTTAGTCGCAGTTACCAGCTAGCTCACCGGAGCGTTGCACCGACTTGCGTGGAATATCATTTGCCCAAATGCGTCCGCCCTGAATCCCCTCTCTATCTCTTTATACAAAAGGACTGCCAGATCTCTCCAGCAGCCCCCATATCCTCTTCTCATATTCTGGCGGAATGCGAATAACCACCCTTATTGTAAAACAGAACTCTCACACCTTCAAGTGTTTTCTTGTAGTAATAAAGCTTCCCACAAGACCAATTCCAATTCCCAGTGCCAGCGCCACCGGAACCAGTGTCTGGTAGATCTGTCCAACCGGAATGAAATCTACAACACCCAGAAGTACGCTGAACTTGGTATATACATAGGTTACCACATTATTGTAACAGAAATACAAAATGATCAGTGGAATTCCCGCACCGATCAGTCCCAGGATCATACCCTCCAGAAGGAACGGCGCACGTACAAAACTATCGGTAGCACCAATATATTTCATAATTCCGATTTCGTCCTTACGAACTGTAATACCAACGGAAATAGTATTACTGATCAGGAAAATGGCGATCAGCAGCAAGATCACGATCACTGCCACAGATACATAGGAAACAATACGGTTAATGGAACCAAGAGTCTTGGCAGCCTGCTCAGACTGATTGACCTCTCGTACATTATCCAGTGTCTTGATGTAGGCAACCAGCTCAGACTGTTTCTCAATGTTGTTCATGTACACACGGTAGTTGGATGAGTTTGCCAGCGGGTTATCATCCTTGAAACCGTCTGCTGCCTCAGAGTCATCACCGAAATATTCCTGCTTCATCTTCTCCCAGGCTTCATCACCGGACTCAAATTCAATCTTGGAAACCTCCGGGCGCTGCCTGATCAGTTCTCCAACTGCATCCATCTGCTCCTGTGTGGTTCCTTCATTAAAAAGCACTGTGATCGGCACATCTTCCTCAACCTTATGCGCCAGCGTATTCACATTATTTACAATGGAAAAGAAAATTCCGAAAAGAAAAATACATGCTGCCATCGTAATAATAGAAGCAATGGAAAACATGAAATTTCTCTTGATGTTCTTGATACCCTGCTTCAGAGTATACCAGATGGTACTAGGCCTCATAATATTCTCCCTCTTTCTCGTCGCTGATGATCACTCCATTATGCATGGTCAGTACACGCTTCTTCATGGAATTGACAATCTCTTTATTGTGGGTTACTACCAGAACGGTGGTTCCACGCTGGTTGATCTCCTCAAGGAGCTTCATGATCTCCTCGGATGTCTTCGGATCAAGATTACCAGTAGGCTCGTCTGCAAGAAGGATGTCCGGGCGGTTTACAATCGCCCTGGCAAGGGCAACTCTCTGCTGCTCTCCACCTGACAGCTCATCCGGGTACGCCTTGTATTTCCCTGCAAGTCCAACTTCCTGAAGTACCTCCGGAACTCTCTTGCGGATAACTCTGGTAGGACGGTTCACAACACGCTGGGCAAAAGCTACATTCTCATACACATCCCTGTCCTTCAGAAGACGGAAGTCCTGGAATACGACGCCAAGCTTACGGCGGTATTTGGCCACACGGCGGTGCTTCATTCCCTCAAGCTTCTCTCCGCTTACGATAATCGTACCGGATGTGGAATCCAGTTCCTTCAAAAGCAGCTTGATCAGCGTGGATTTACCGGAACCGCTGTTTCCTACTATAAATACGAATTCACCTTTATCTACATGGAGATTGGCGTGATTCACTGCCGGCAGTCCCGGTCCATAGGACTTGCTCACATCTATCAGATCAATCATGATATCCTCCTAAATTTTTCATGTAAAAATTCAATTCAGCAGTTTGCTTAATTTTTATGTAACATTATTGTAATATATGTCTGGTAAAAATGCAACCTTATTTTTTGCAGTACCTTATTATACCAGAGAAAACCAAGAACGCAATAGATTTCACAAAGGAAACACAAAGCAGGTCCAGAAATGCTTTTCAAACACGCTCTAGAGCGTGTTTGAAAAAGGCTTTCTGCAAGATGTGCGTCACAATTTGTGGGAGATTTTGTCCGGATAAGGGCG